>JAGCGE010000339.1 GCA_017649745.1 Clostridiales bacterium
GACTTTCTTAGCGTTTCTCGCAATCGCCAAACTTGCGGGAATGATGGATCCTAGAGAGCTTGAAAAGGGTAAATCATTCTTGTGGAGTATGGCTGGATTAATCGCACTAATCGAGTTTTGTTCCAAGAATGCCGGAGTTACCAAAGACTTAGGTAAGGGATTCATTCGGTTATCCGTTGCGATGGGTCTTATGCTAGGTATCGCCAAACTCGCATCTATGATGAAGGTTAAGGATCTAGCCAAGGGCATTGTCGCAACTGCGGCGTTGTCTGTTCTGGTTATGGGGATGGCTAAAGCTGCTAAAGATTGCAAAGGCGCAGACGGAATGGTTAAGGCTATGGCAGGAATGTTGTTTGGCATTTCTTCCATTCTCTTACTAGTAACGTTGCTATCGTTTGTTAACCCTAAGAAGATGGGGATCGCTCTTGGAGCCACTCTTCTGGTTATCGAGGCTATTGCCCATCTGGCTTCAGCCCTAACCAAAAACATACAGGTTACAGGTGAGAATAATAAGTTCAGCTATGGCGGCTTAATCGTCGGTTTGATCACGGTTATGGCCTTGGGTGCGCTTCTTGCATACCTCACTAGCATACCGATCCAAAACGTTGGAGCAGCAGCTGGTGCAGTCATAGGCGTAACACTAGCAGTCGCAGCGGTTGGTAAGGCTCTCAGTAAGATTCATGGTCAGGTAGATATGAATACCGTTAAGTCTGCTGTTACCGCGCTTGCTTTCGTGGCCATTATCTCCGGTGTGCTGTTTGTATTCACTAAAGCTATCGAGCAGTATCACCTGAATACGAATGAAATGCTTAAGGCAGCAGGAGCCATTGCTATAGTTCTAGTAGGAATTACCCCAGCTCTTTGGGCTATGAGTCAATTCGACTCAAATGCTGGTAATTTTGAAGCCATGGGTAAATCCATAGCCGCAGTAATCTTGGGAATGATAGCCGCAGCAGCCTCGATTGCTGTACTTTCAAGATGTGGTGGCGATAGTAGTAAGATGATAGCCGCTGCAACCGCCATCGCAATTACACTTCTGGCCCTTTGTGCTCCGATTGCAGTAATAGGAGCAGTTGGTGAGTTTGCTAAGAACGCTAATCCGGCTACTATGCGAGCCACCATTATCGGTGCTATAGGCGCATTGGTCGGTGTGTCAGCCGCTCTTTTCGTACTCTCAAAATGGGGCAATGTTGACAACATGGCTAAGGCTGCTTCGGCGATATCTATAGTACTTTTGGCTATTTGTGTACCGATTGCAGTATTAGGAGCGGTAGGACAGTTCGCTGCTACAGCGAAGCCAGAGGTTATGGTTGCTGCAATAGCTGGCGCCATAATTGCACTAATAGGTGTTTGCTGGGCTTTACAGAATTTCGCAGCCAATATTGACATGGAGGGTGTAAACGAGATCAATGCCGCTATGCCATCTATCCTTGCTGGAGTTATGGCTATAAGCATCCTGACCGTTGCTATTGCAGCAGCTGGTTTGCTAGCCGGTCCCGCAACTGCAGGTATTGGTGTAGTCATTGCCGCTTTAGGAGCTCTTGCCGTGCTCTTAGTTGCTATGGCTGGGCTTGGTGCTCTTTTGCAAAACATTGATGGCTTACGGGACATCCTTATTACAGGTCTAGACTTCCTTGTACTTGTAGCAGGTAAACTCGGTGAGGTTATCGGGTCATTTGTTGGTGGCATGGCTGAGGGACTCACCTCACATCTCGAAAAGATTGCAACAGATCTTGAGAACTTCTCAAAGCATATGGTTCCTTTCTCTGAAAACATGAGTAAGGTTAATTCCGATGCGTTTGATGCAGTTGGTAGTCTTGTCGAGGCCATCCTACTTCTCACCGGTGCTAGCATCATCGAAGGTCTTACAAGTTGGTTAGGCTTTGGTAGTGGACTGGACGGTCTTGACTTTACGACTCTTGGTAATGCGGTTGTAGATTTCTGTACTTCCATATCCTCGATTCCTGGTGACGCCATGTCTAAAGCCAATATTGCAGCCACTGTTGCAAATAAATTGGCAGAGATGTCAAGTAATATTCAGGCACAGGGCGGTCTTGCAGGTTTGATATTTGGCGATAAAGACCTTGGGAACTTCGGCAAAGATATTGCTATGTTCGGTGCAGCCATTGTTGGTTTCATCGCGGCAGTAAAGGAAGGAATACCAGAGAACGCTGTAGACCTTGCTCAGAGAGCTTGTGACGCATCCATACCTATGATAAACCTTACGAAGTCTCTGGTATCCCAGGGTGGCTTTATCAAGAGGTTCATCACTGGCGAAAAGAATCTTAGTGACTTCAGTACCCAGATCACGAACTTCGCGTCTGGCCTTGTCACATTCATCGCAACCTTGTCCGCTATTGAGGAAATCTCACCAGACTATTCAGACATGATTAAGCGTTGTTCTGATGCTGTTGTACCATTAGTAGATCTTGCTAATGGAATTAAGGCTTCTGGTGGAGTTCTACAAGACTTCATAGGCGAGTCAACACTGGATGTATTTGGTTCAACCTTAACACCTTTCGCTAAGTATCTCAAAGCGTTTGTAATCCAGTTAGGTTTGCTCTATAAGACAACGCCTAATGCCAACGAGCTTATCGATAAGTCCGTAGCTGGTACACAATCCCTAGTTGATCTTTCGAATAAGTTGCCCAACATCGGAGGTATTAAGACTATATTTACCGGTAAGGACGACTTAGATTCCTTCGGTAAGAACCTTAAGGGCTTTGGTGAAAGTTTGGCGTCTTATGCCGGCACAATAACCGATGTAGACATGCAAACTATTACAGATTCTGCTACAGTTCTTGGAAGCTTCATAAGTTATGCTCAGGCTGTAAAAGACGTTAAATCCGATGCATTTAAGGGACTAAACGATGGTCTTAAGAATCTTTCTAAGATGCCTATCAGTAAGATTTCTAAGGAGATAACCGATAACACTCAGACCGCTATTGATGCATACGATACCCTTTTCACCGATCTTAAGGATAATGTCACAACCCATGAGACCGATGACGCAGATACATACAAGAGTTATGGTAAAGCAGTTGATGCAGGAATCAGAGATGGTATCCTGATTGACCGTTATACCGAGGTTTGTACAAATGGCCTTGGTAAACTTGTAAAGAGTATTACTGATTATCTAGATCTTAGTATGAAGTCCACCAAGTTCGAAACCTATGGTAAGAACCTAGTACTTGGTCTTCAGAAAGGCATCACTGATAACCAGGCTCTTGCAGTGGATGCGGCAAAGGGTATGGCTACCAGTACCGGTGCTGTAGTGCCTAAGGCGTTGAAAGAGCATTCCCCTTCCAGGCTCACTTATGGCTTTGGTAAGTTCTTCTCACAGGGCTTTGCTAACGGTATCAATGATTATGCTGGTGAGGCGGTAAATGCTGCAACTGGTATGAGCGACGAAATCGTTAACACTGCTAACACAATTATATCCTCTCTGGCAAGGGTTATTGATTCTGACATTGACATGCAGCCTACTATCAGACCTGTTCTCGATACATCAAATATCGAGAAGGGTGCCGGTAAGCTGAATAGGATATTCAGGAATTCAGACCTTTCACTTGCATATGTAGCTTCTGGTCAGATCAAAGAAGCTAATAATGCTAAGTATGCTGGACAGGTAAGCAATAACACGACAACATCTGGTGAGCCTTCACAAATTAGTTTTGTACAAAACAACTATTCACCTAAGGCTCTGTCTAGGATGGAAATTTATAGACAGACAAAGAACCAGATCTCCATGATGAAAGGAGTAGTAGCAAATGCTTAAGCGTATAACGATAACAAACCATCTTGGAGAGAGCGTTGACTACGTAATCGAAGGGGCTCAGGCGGACAACCCGTCTGGGCTCCTCATTACTTCCATTGATGGGTTGGGGCCGGTTAAAGCCTCAATGAATATGTCAGAAAATCAAACTTATAACGGTTCTAGATTTATATCCTCTAGAGTACCTGGACGAGACCTAACAATACAGGCCGTATACAGCTACGAGGGATCTATTGAAGACGCTAGACTGTTAACTTACAAGTATTTTCCCATTAATTCGAAAATAAACATAGAAATCGAAACCGATAATAGAACTGTCCATATCGATGGCTATGTGGAATCAAATGAGCCTAATATATTCTCTAACCAAAGTGGTTGCACTATAACAATACGTTGTGAGTCTCCATATTTCTACGGTGAGGACCTTCAGGCTACGTTTACAAATGAGAATACTACAGGTTCTGCATATATTGACGCAAATGAAATAGAACAAAACGATGGCTTAACTATGCAATTCACGTCTAGCGATAAGATATCTGCTCTGAATGTGTATGAGACAAATAGTAGCCAGAGTGCTTTGTATGGTCAGATGAATTTCGACTTTACAAAACTACCATCAACTCTCCCTAACACCGCACCTACGAATTTGGAACAGCGGTATTGTATATTTGAAGTTTCAGAAGACCCGGATGAGCCTTATAGATTTTATAGGCGTTTACCGGACATTGTAAGTACTTCATTTGCTAAATACGTAGTAAATGCTGATTATTTATATTACGCTGAAGTCAATCACACAAATAATCAGTGGGTATTAACTACAAAACGATATTACTTTGATAGCTGGTCAAAAGAATGGATACTTCAAAACAGTAGTGAATTAGTATATGCGAATGCATGGCCCGATACTTATGAAATTTTATGGATCGGTATTTTAGATCTAGAACCATTCGTACTTGTTAGACACTATTCCAGTTCCTATGATTATGTTGGCTTGTATTCGATCGCTGAAACATACGAACCAGGACAAAGTCCTATTGGCGGTTGGGTTGAGATACCGTCAACTGCCGCGCAACGATATTTTGAAGTCGTGGCTACAGACATTAACTCAAATACGGAATACTGGATTTTTGTTAACAATGGCTATAATATTTTATTCTTTAGGGGTGGCAATAACGGTTCTACTTTTACATGGAGCGATATGTCTTATGTAACTGATGCCAGCCAACGAGCCATAGAATTTACCAACGGTACAGTGTACCGAGTAGTATATATAGGCGACTATTTATATTTACTTGGTAAGAACCGCTCAAATAGCCGTACTGTTCTCCTTAAAAGTGACGGGCTAGGAGAGTTTACGAGCTGGGTTGATATCACATTAGATTATGGTGGATTGACAGACATAATGTACACAAGGATAAGTGACATGGTCATTATACCTTCAGTTACAGAGACCTTTACTGAAATTCCTGGGGTCGGTGAGTCTTACGATTTAATCGAAAAAATAGTGATCTTCACTATAACTGATATGTATGAGATTAGATTGAGCGGTTGGGACCAAGGGTTCGAAAAAGTTAAAGAAAATATCTTAGACAATGCTCGTACTTATTTTTATATGGGCGAGAAAAGCGATAATTACTTGTTAATAGGCGCTACTGAAACCGGATATCCCTATACCGAGTCCCCAAACAATAAGTACTTGATCGATGATGATATTCTAACAGTTAAAACTAGAAACGGTAGTAAGTCAGTAACACTGCAAAGAAATGGCATTACTTACAACGTACTAAATGCATTACTAGCCTCTCCTACTTGGTTCAAGATCCATAGAGGCGATAATTACTATATGTATTCATGTACGCCCACAGAGGGAGCTCCTACACACAACTATATAAGCACCGCTACTATCGAGTATAGTCGGTTATACGAAGGAGTGTGATGCTCATATGGATATTTACGCACTTGATCAAAATTTCGATACCATATGTATTATCGAAGTATACGAGTCTCTAATCTGGGTTGATAAGTATAACGAACCCGGTACTTTTGAGTTATATTTACCTGCTACCCCAGATAATCTTCAGTATATCAAACCTAATAACTACTTAAAACAAAGCGAGTCTGATAGGTTGATGATTATTGAGGATATTTCATATGAGACCGATATTGAAAACGGTGATAAGATCAAAGCCGTGGGTAGAAGTCTCGAATCTATACTCGATAGACGGATAATTTGGTCTACTACAACTTTCAGCAATGTAGCTTTTCAAACAGCTATACAAACCTTATTGAATAACGCTATAATCTCACCATCTGTAGCAGATCGAAGAATCCCAAACTTTGACGCTTTTGTACCATCAACCGATACCGCGTTTAACGGCTTAGTCGTAAACCATCAGTATACTGGTGAAAATCTTCTTGATGTAATAGTGGAGTTATGCCAGGAGTTTGATGTAGGGTTTAAGATAGTTTTAAATAGTGAAAAACACTTCGTATTCAGTTTATATTTTGGCGTAAACCGTAGCTATAATCAATCTGCATATCCATACGTTGTGTTCTCTAAGGACTACGATAACCTGCTGGATTCATCTTACACTGAAACGAATTCCGCACTTAAGAACGTTGCATTAGTTGTAGGTGAAGCCAGGAAAACTGTTGGCGTAAAGAAAGGTCTTGATAGACGAGAACTATATGTTGACGGATCTGACATCCAAAAAGGCAGCTTGTCTAGTTCTAAGTACAATGCTCTTTTAGAAAAGAAGGGTAAAGCTGAACTTGGGGAAAACAATAAGCGCACATCCTGTGATGCAAACTGCGATACTGTAAGATCCTATATTTACAATACTGACTTCTTTATCGGTGACATTGTTCAGATGGATACTACTTTCAATGTCGGTTTCTCAGCTAAGGTTACAGAGTTCACATGGTCAGCCAATAAAGACGGGATTGAAACATATCCTACATTCGATCCTATAGAAGAGTCAATTTATGTAGGTAAGAATAAACTAACCATGACTTTAGACACACTTAAAACTCTGAATACCGCTGGTGAATGGACTGATAATGTCTGGGCATATAGTAACATCGTACTTACAGTTAATCTAGATCATGATAATAGAGTAGTTGGTATAACGTTCAGTGGAAGGAACGCCCTATCTTCGAACATAGCATTCGATCTTGGTGTAATCCAGAGTGATGTAACCAGCTTGATATTATCAGGTTGTACAGGTGGCAGCAGTAGTACGTATCAATTAGCCTATTACGATAGAACTGCTGCTGTGCAACGAGCTGTTAACTATAATGGTGATACAGCAATCACTATCACAAACCTTTCTAATGATAACCGAGTACGACTTACGTTCTTCAGAAATAAGGATTTCGAAGATGTTACATTATATCCTATGGTTAGGGATGTATATGAAAACGATTCCTTCGAACCTTACATTGGAGGCTGACATGCCATATGTAATGCTCGCGCCTAGTAGAATAAGACCTCTTAGTTATTTGTTACTTTGCGAAACTGAATAAGACGAGAAAAAGGAGGATAACTCACATGCCTAATCCTGTAATTTCAAGCTTAACAATTCCAGTTCTAGAAAATGGCACGGTAAGAGATAAAACATATGATTTATCAGGTGGTGGCGGTGGCGGTAGTGGTTCAGGTGATATGCAGTCTTCTGTATACGATCCTGATGGTGATGTAGCTACAGCTGGAGGCATTGTTCAATACATTGATGATACCATTACAGCAGCCCTGACGGCGTCATATTAAGGAGGTGAATAATGACAGCTTTAACTAATTTATTCACAGCCTTAGCAAATAAAATCCGTTCCAAGACAGGCGGAAGTGCTACCTATACGCCGCCTCAGATGGTGAATGCTATAGATGAGGTATATGACGCAGGAGTGGCAGCGGGCGAGACTGTGCATTCTCAGACTTATACACCAGCTACTAATACCTCAGCTAACGATATGGGAGCTAAGCACAGTTATAGATACGTAAACACCTCGGGCATGATTACCCCGACTGGCAATAAGTCTATAACTGCAAATGGTACAGGTATAGATGTATCAAGTTACGCCACAGCTTCAGTGAATGTTCCAAACCCTACACTTAGCGGTGATGCGGCTGCTGGTGACGTATTATCAGGCAAGACGTTTTATAACTCAGATTATACGAAGAGAACGGGCACAATTACGAGCAAGGCGGCGGCTACCTATAACACAAGTTCATCAGATCAGACTATCAGCTCAGGACAATACCTTAGTGGTACGCAGACAATTAAAGCTGTAACTACTGAGAATATTGATGCCGCAAATATCAAGTCAGGCGTAACGATTAAGGTCGGTGATGCTAATAGTGCAGGCAGAATTAAGAATGTAACGGGTACATATAGTGCAAGTCCTAGCCTTCAATCTAAATCTGTAACGGCTACAACTTCTGCACAAACGGTTAGCCCTGATAGTGGGTACGACGGTCTATCACAGGTCACAGTTAATCCGCAGAGTCATAGTGGTTATTCTGGTACATACACAACAAATGGTACTAAGGACCTCGGTATAAATCATAATATAAGATATGTGCCTATAAGCGTCCCCACCTCTACGCCTCTATCGATATTAACTCAAGCTCCTGGCGCCGTATATGAAAAAGTAAATCAGACAGGTTCCAAAACATTATCTTATACGGTAACACAAATGCCACGATTTATAATAGTTGCCGTTGGTGTAGCAGTATCAGATACTATCGGACATGCATATTACTATTCGTATGACGTAGAACAAGATAGGTATTTACGTTATTCGGATACTGTATCAAACGCTGCTTACGGATCGGGCTTTTATACGTATGGGGTAACAGCCGTAACAAGTAGTAAAGTAACTATCAAATTTAACAGCCAATACGATTGGTCAGTTGTTTCTGTCGCATGGTATTAAAAGGAGGAATAAAAATGGCTTACAAAGTAACTGAAACTACTACTGTAAATGGACAAACAGTCGATGCTATTTGGTCCTTTGATGATGTTGAAAGTGCAAAGGCTAGGTTTCATAGCATAATGTCAAGTGCCTATAGCAATGAAAATCTAACTTATGCCCTGTCAACTATAATTGATGATAAAGGTTTTGTTATCGATAAAGAGAGGATTCCTGAATATAGACCAGAAGACGAAGCATAAAACCATTCTCCCTGGTGCCCAATAGGGTTAAATGAGGCCAGTAAAGTCCATCTTGTAAATACATCAGAGTCGGCAGCCAGGAATTATATTTGGAGATTAACATGGGATATGTTATGCTAAACTTAAACCCTTACGGATTAAATACTGGGGATTGTGTTATCCGAGCCATAACATTAGCTTTGAACTATAATTGGTTTATGGTTCACGATGAGCTATCATTTCTATCTAGAAAAATGGCGGATATGCCCTCATCTAATCGAGTTTGGAAGCAATACTTGAAAGAGAAGGGTATAAACGAAACGGTGATAGAAAACGATTGCTCGAATTGTATGACCGTTAGGCAGTTCTCAGAACATCATCCTAAAGGAGTTTATATTTTATCGACATGTTCATATGAAGTAGCAAACAACTTAATAGTAACTGGTAGTCACGTTGTCACAGTTATAGACGGGGACTACTACGATTCATGGGACAGCGGTACAGATATTCCTCTGTCCTATTTTCATGTAAGGGAGTAAAGAGGTATGGATTACAATCCGTGGTTTTATACACCGCAGAACCCATACGGTGTAATGCAACCAATACAAATGCCACAACCTCAAAATCACCCAGTTACTAGTGAGAATAAGTTTATCTGGGTGCAGGGAAAAGAAGGCGCAAAAGCCTATCCTACGGCGCCGGGAGTAACGCTGTTGTTTCTCGACGACCAGGCTCCTTATATTTACAAGAAAGTTACGGATCGAGAGGGTAAAACCTCAGAATTCAAAACTTATAAGCTTGTAGAAGAGGTTGAAGGCGAAATTGACAAAGGATCTCAAGCCGTCACACAAAGGGACCTTTGGCAGGCTCTTGACGATCTAAGAGCTGAATTAGAACCGAGACTTTACAATCCAAAGTATAAGAGAGGAAAGCAAGATGGCAAATCCATTAATGAGTAGTCCTCAAAATAACATGATTCAGCAGTTGTTTCAGCAGTTTAAATCAACATTCCAAGGCGACCCTAAAGCCACCGTTCAGCAATTATTAAATAGCGGCAGAATGACCCAGGACCAGTTTAATTATCTGCAGCAAATGGCAAACGGGTTGAGAAACATTCTTCATTAAGATGTAAATCCGGCCGGTTTACATAGTAACTATTAATCAGTCATTTAAGTAAAGACAGAAAAGGAGACGTAAACCATGAGTTTATCAAATGGTGAATTGTCAGCAGCTGATGTTGCGGCAGTAGTGGGTAATGGTAACAATGGTTTTGGTAACTGGGGCGATGGTTCATTTTGGATCATTATCCTTTTCCTCTTCGCAATGTTTAACAACGGCGGATGGGGAAATGGATTCGGCGGTAATCAGGGCGGATACCCGGCGATTCAGCAGGGATTTGACCAGGCCGCGCTCACAAACGGTCTTAACAGTATTAATAGCTCCATTTGTAACGGTTTTGCTGGCGCTGAAGCATCTGCTAATGCTAGGCAGATTGCAGATATGCAGCAGGCTTTTGCCAATCAGACAGCTATGAACCAGGGTTTCAATAGTCTTTCTTCTCAGTTTGCAAACTGCTGCTGTGAGAATAGACTAGCAGTGGCCAATCTTGGTTCTGATATAGCTAGAGAGGCATGTGCTGACAGACAGGCTGTTTCTGATGCGCTTAGAGACGTTCTTACAGCTCAGGCAGCAGGCATCCAGTCAATCAAAGATCAGATGTGCCAGGATAAGATCGACGCTAAGAACGAACAGATTGCCAACCTTAGACAGCAGATGAACATGATGCAGCTCGCAGCTTCTCAGAACGCTCAGACTCAGGCTCTTATAGCCAACAACGAGCTTCAGACAGCCGCACTTGAGCAGTATCTTGCACCTACTCCTCGTCCCGCATACGTTGTCCAGAATCCCAATTGCTGTGCACCTACCTATAACGGATGTGGTTGCGGCATGTAAGGAGGTAAACTATGGCAGAATATCTTGCGAATGCAGAACAAACAGTTGAGCTTAATACTCCTGTATTGTTTACAGCATCTATCCCTTGTACTAAAGGTTATATTTACCATGAAGACGAAACAGGGATTTTTATTCTCCGTGGTATTACCAACAATAGCTTTGCTAGGTATCAGGTTACATTCAATGGAAACATTGCAATTCCTGAAGGTGGAGCTGTTAGCCCTATAGCAGTAGCTGTAAGCGTTAATGGCGAACCTAGACCTACAAGTAGAGCTATATTTACTCCAGCAGCTGTGGATACATACGGTAACGTTACGTCAACTGCGACCGTTACGGTTCCAAGAGGTTGTTGCTTCTCGATTTCTGTAAGATACGTTAGTGGTGTAACAGACGGGACCACTACTCCTACGCCAGCTATCAACGTAATTAACAGCAACCTGGAAATTAATAGAATAGCTTAAGGAGGAGAAAAGATGGACCGCGAAATAGAAAACAGCGTATGCAAACTTATAGAAACTGAGCTTGAGAAGATCTCAAAAATGCCTTCCCTCAATGATGCTTCTCTCGGAAATCTCTACAAACTTATAGAGATAAAGAAGGGAATGCTCAAGATCGATAAACTTGAGATGGAACTTGAAGATGGGGGAATGTACGAAAGCGGGAACAGCTTCAGAAGAAATCCTGCAAATGGTAGATATATGGCCAACAGC
>JAGCGE010000340.1 GCA_017649745.1 Clostridiales bacterium
CACATCAATGTTAACGTATTGAACCGTGAGACTCTCATCGATGCGATGGATCACCCTGAGAAGTATCCTCAGCTTACTATCCGTGTATCAGGATATGCCGTTAACTTCATCAAGCTCACAAGAGAGCAGCAGGAAGAAGTTATCTCCAGAACATTCCATACTAAGATCTGATATGACTAACGGGATCATACATTCAATCGAGACTTTCGGGACCCTTGACGGTCCCGGAACTCGTTATGTCCTGTTTCTGAAAGGTTGTCCTCTGCGGTGTCTTTACTGCCATAACCCTGACACATGGGAGATGACAGGCGGAAGCGCGAAGACTCCTTCTGAGGTGCTTGAAGATGTCCTCAGATACAGGAATTTCTACAAGAACGGCGGAGTTACTTTGTCCGGCGGTGAGCCGATGCTTCAGCATGACTTCGTTCTTGAACTTTTAGATCTTCTCCATAAGAACGGCATCCATACTGCTCTTGATACAGCAGGTTCTCTTCCGATATCGAAAACAAGCGACCTCATAGACGCAGCTGATATGCTCCTTCTTGATATCAAGTCTCCGAGAGCAGATGTTTTCGAGAAGATCACGGGACAGAAGATAGATAACACCCTTGATACTCTGGAATATTGCGAAAAGACTAACAAGCGAGTCTGGATAAGGCACGTAGTAATCCCTGGATTAACTGATGATGACGAGGACGAACTTGCGCAGCTTCTTAAAGATCACAGCTGTGTGGAGTATGTCGATCTTCTTCCTTTCCATAAGCTCGGTGAGTATAAATGGAAGGAATCAGGACTTCCTTATACACTCTATGATACGCCTGAAGGATCTGAGGAATCTCTTAAGAGATTTGTCGCGAAACTTAGCGAATATGGCATCACCGGAAGGTATAACCACTGATTTACAATTCGTTTAAAGAATGCTAACACAATTCATTATTGGAGCCGATATAATCTAACCATAAGAAACAACAGAAAGAGAGAGGTGAGACCAATGGGAAATGAAATAGACCATAATCATTTAACCGAGTGTCCTCCTATCGGTTCTAACTAAGGTTTTATTTATTGAGTTCTCCAATATAGCAAACAAACAAACATAGAAGGTGGCTGCCAGCAGGTGGCCATTTTTTTTGTGCTATAATTAGCCTATGATCTACTATGAGCATTTTTGTAAAGAACACATAATAATGCTCGTTGCGATAGCACTAGTCATCACCGGTGCTCTGATCGCGACGGGTAAGCTTAAGGAGAAGGGGATAAAGATACTTGTTATCGTCTTATCCGTTGTCTTATTCTTCGCAGAGCTTCATCAGGACTTGAGGCTATATAGCGAAGGAGTTGATTACCATACCTATCTTCCGTTCCATCTGTGTAATCAGGGAATATTCGTTAATCTGATCGCGTCGTGCACGAAGGGTAAGGTATCTAAGTTTTTCTCTGAAGTATCTGTTGTTCTTATCATGCCTGGCGCTCTAGGAGCGATACTGTTTCCTGATTGGAACTACAGACCATTCAACGATTGGCTTTGCTACAGCTGTTTCTTTACTCATATGTTGCTTGTGCTCCTGCCGCTCATCTACGTTAAGACTAAGATGGCTCAGATCAAGTTCAGTCATTTCTATTTCTCGTTTGCATATATAGCGGTCGTGACTCCGATCGTTTACTGGATCAATATGAAACTTCATCAGAATTACATGTTCTTGAGATGGCCTGTTGACGGTTCTCCTCTGGAATTTGTATGGAATCTTTCGGACGGAAAGTACTATATTCCAGGGCTTGTAGGCCTGATGTTATTTGTTCTTTCTATTGAGTATGCGATCATAGTCGGAACATCGTTCCTTATAAAGAAGATAGGCCAAATGCGAAATAAGGCATAAAAATGTCATAATTGTAAATATCGCGAAACGTTTCGATTTTAGCCATGAAAACCAACAGATTTGATATACAACGCAATGAAAATGTTATTAAATCTAGATGTGATCAGAAATGATCGTGGTTATGAAAGAATATCACTTTGGGCAAAATATTATGTGACTGCACTCTCTAGGGAGTGCAGTTTTATTATGCTATAATACATCCACATTTAACTTAGGCGGGAGAAAGAATATGACACATCATGAATATAAGACAAAATACACATGCTCACAGTTGATCGAATTCGATCTTGACGGAGATATCGTTCACAACATTAAATTCTACGGTGGATGCGACGGTAACCTTAAGGCTATCTCTAAGGCAGTTGAGGGATGGACCGTTGATAAGATCGAGTCGGTGTTCACCGGTAACCTGTGTGGCATGAAGCCTACTTCTTGCGCTGATCAGCTCGCTAAAGCTGTTCGTCAGGGTTATAACGAGGATCAGGGAAACTGATCGTTTAAAAGCACAAATAAATAGTTCGAAAAGCACATATTTTTTCATATCACATTTTTGACCTTTGATATCCTAAATGGTATTATTTATATACCTATTTTGGAGGAATGATATATGACAAAAGCAGTTATTTTCGATTTCTATGAGACGTTGGTGACTAACTATCAGTCTCCGTTATATTTCGGAGAGCATATTGCCAAGGATCTCCATATTTCCGAGAAGAAATTCCGTAAGATCTGGGACACAACCGATGATGCGAGAACTCTCGGTAAGATGACATTTGAAGATACGATAGCTGAGATAATGAGAGTCAACAGGATCAATGATGATAAGCTTTTCGAGACGATCGTTAAGAAGAGGAAAGAGAATAAGTTCGAGACGATAAAACATTATCATAGAGATCTTATTCCTCTCTTTGATACACTTAAATCCCTTAATATCAAGATCGGACTTGTAAGTAACTGTTATAGTGAAGAGGTCAACCCGATAAGAGAATGCGTTCTTTATTCGTATTTTGACGCTGCACTCCTCTCGTGTGAGATAGGTCTTAAGAAACCTGATCCTGAGATATATCACCAGGCCGCAGTAGCTCTTGGTGCACCTGTTAAGGATATCATCTATGTCGGAGACGGCGGCAGCCGTGAACTCTATGGCGCTAGAGATATGGGAATGTATACTCTTCAGGCTACGTGGTTTATGGAAGGCAATAAGAGAAAGCCTGTAAGACCTGATCCTGAGTTTAAGGTCGTAGACAGACCGATGGGCATTCTGAATTTCCTTTCTTGACTTTTTGTTGTTTAATCCATATATTTTTATATGCACGTGGAGACGTATCGAAGTGGTCATAACGGGGCGCACTCGAAATGCGTTTGCTGGGCAACCGGCACGAGAGTTCGAATCTCTCCGTCTCCGCCAAATTTGATGAAGCTACCCCCATAAGTTGGACAGTGATGTACAGCTTACGG
>JAGCGE010000341.1 GCA_017649745.1 Clostridiales bacterium
AAGATGATCGATAAGCTGTCTGTAGATATCCTCTCGGGAGAAGCGCCTGACGTGCTGTTTGACGCTCATTCCTACATACAGCTCAAGGACCCTGACATCCTGACGGATATGTCTTCGATCGTCAAGGATATCAGTAAGGATCAGGCTATATTCGAAAATGTTATCAGCGCATCAAGATCAGGAGATGAACTCTACTTTATCCCTCTAGCTTTTTCGATAGAGGGTATCGTGGCAGATAAATCTCTCGCTGGTGATAAGACAGGCTTTACCTTCCCTGAATATGAGGAATTCGTCTATGGTCCTTGCAACGGTAACGATCCTGTCGCTAAGCTTTCGACAAGACTTCAGTTCTTCAGTACGATCTTCGGAACGATGTCGGATCTTTTCTATGATAAAGACGGTAACATCGATCTTCAGAACGAGGCATTCTATGAGCTCGCAGAATACTGCAGGAAGAATGTTCCTGAAGAACCGTATCTCGGTGATATCATGAACGGCATGGAACCCCAGGGACCTAACATAACCGATATGCGCAATATCGAAGACTACGACCGTCTCCTGTGCGTTTCCAAGAGTAAAGAGTTCTCCTTATATGGTCTGCCTTCCTACGACGGCAGAGGGCCTCTCGCGGACGTTAAAACGTCTGTGTCGATCACATCCACATCTGTTAACAAGAAAGGCGCTGAGGAATATGTAAGATATCTTCTTACACCTTCTATCCAGAAAGCAACGAGCGAATGCTACTACAGTAATCCGCTCCTTAAGGATGTCTGTATTGAAAGATGCAAGGATCTGATCACTTATCATAACAACAGTCCTTACTCAGACAAAAAGATGAGCGAGGATCAGATCGACGGATATATTGCGCTTATAGAAACGGCGAAGAATTCCGATAACACGGATCCGGCCGTAATGATCATTGTCTCCGAGGAGATACAGGCTTATTTCAAGGATCAGAAATCGATCGAAGAAGTAACCGACACTATGCAAAACAGGATAATGACCCTGATAAAAGAAAGAGAATAATTGCAAGTTATGATCATTTATTAGCAATGTGTATCAAAATGATCTTTTTTCCTGTCTATGTAGGTATCATACAAATAAATGAATACACGAAGGAGGATGGATCATGAAGAAGATAATCATACCTGTTATTCTTTTCGCGATATTATTAGTCGGTTGCAGCGGCGACAAAAAAGACAATAAAGATAACGGTTCCAAGGATCGTCAGGAGAAGACGACCACAGAGATGACTACTGAAGAGCCGCAGAAACTTGCCACTCCTACACCTACTCCGCTTCCTGATGATCTTGCTAAGGTCGAGCATTATGAAAAAGGCGGATCTGAACTTGGCGATGTTGTTGAATACGAAGACGGAAAAGTAGCCAAGGTAAAAGAATACGATCATAACAATTTCGATGAGGAATATCAGACGACCTATTACTATGAGGAAGATCTGCTCATAAAAGAAGAAACCGTTTATAACGGCATCATGAGTAAGGTCAATTTCGAGAACAGACTTCGCGGGTATACTCTTTACTCCTACAATGATCACAAGCTTCTTTCCAAGAAACTGGTCTATGGCGAAAACGATGAGCTGAAAGAAGAATATTATTATCTATATGATGAATTCGGATATATGCAGACAACGCGTATTGGGGACGGAAGAAAGACGATCACCATGACTGCTCCTAACGATAATGATGTTTATCTCGAGATCTATGATGAAAAAGGTATTCTTAAAGAACGAAGAGATTACGAATATGAATACGATAAAGCCGGTAATGAACTCAAGCGGTCTGTTGTCGTTGACGGAAAAGTACAAAAAGAGTGGGTCTCTGAATACGACAAAGTCGGAAATAATACAAAGACAAGTACGTATGAATACGGTACTCTCACTACAGTACAATCAACGGAATTTGCACCTGACAATTCATGGAAGATGACAACTCTGGACTCATACGACAACAACGGAAACATTGTAGGAACCAGATACTTCTATCGAGCATACAATGAGAATGGTCAGGAGATAGAGTTCTGGTATAGCGATGAAGAAGATATGACACCTGCTGAAGATATCTTCTATACATATGACAAAGACGGTAACATACTCAGCATGGTAAACGGAGATATCACCACGTTATATGAGTATGATAACAAAGGCAGGTTGATCGAAGAATGTTCATTCTACAAAGACGAAGTAAGTTACTGTTATAAATACAGTTATGAGGGATAGAAAAAAGAGGGAGAACTTCATCTGAAGTTCTCCCGATTTATCGTCAATTATTTAGTCCCTTGTGGACATCATCGATAATATCATTAAATGATCTATAAGAATCATCAAAAACGCTGTATATCGGTTCTGTATCATATCCCAGGATATTAGCTTCAAAACTGTTGGCAAAGAACTCTCGCTCTGCCTTTTCATTAAGTTCACCGGATTTAGGATCATACCAGTAGCTGTCCTGAGCAAGCTGTTGCATGAATTCTTTCGTATTGCTCGCATTAATATATCCGCCTTGCTCAAATAGCGGAGGATGATAGAAAGGGGTTGACGCTAACTTGTTGCTCGTCACGGCACCGACCGTATCTGATAAAAGCTTATATTTTATCTCGTGTTTGATCGCACCGGATGGGCTGACGGTATCAACTGACATAATAAACGGAATACCGTTGTCCTGTATATAGAATATGTAATCTCTGCTTCCGTAATAATCCCTCATGTACATATACGAATCCTTCATCTCAGGACTCCAGTCAGAAGGAAGATTATTGATAACTGTCTTTATATCTCTATCCTCACCGATAACGTTGATATTCGAAGGACTGATCAGGAAATCAATGACTTTCTGCTTCTCACTATGAGTTAACTTGATCCCGCTCTCACCCAAGTTGTCATAAAATGCTTTGGCAGCATCCTGTACAAGCAGATCTGACAATGCAGTTGATCTGGTAGAATTTTTCGCTGCAGAAAGATGGTCGATTCCATGACCCATCTCGTGGAAAAAGTTACAGAACGGATCATCAAAGATATATCTTCCGTCTTCTTTCTGGTCATAATCTCTGAAAAGATTGATCGACAACTTCTTTTTGTAATACTCACCGTCTCCTTCCGTTAACGGATTCAGCTTTATCTTAGGCAGATAGCCGAGTAAGACATCCCTGTATTCAGGATCAGCCGTGTAGATCGCATACTTGATCCTCTTAACGTTGAGCTTTGTTGTGTCATCGCCTTTTTTAAGTGCTTTCGAAAAAAAGGTGTCCAACTTTTTTATTTCATCCGGATACATGTTCTCGAAGATCTTTATGCAATGATCGATAGGCATCATATCCATATCTCTGATATCTGTTGTCTCACCGAATCGAAGTGTAGCGTAATGATCGAGAAGACCGTTAAGTCTGTCCATCGTTTCCATAGAAAACGGTCTCTGAAAATCAAAGTGTTCCAAATACTTTTCTACTGCTTCCTCACGTGCATTACCTGCGATCAGATCAGTATCAATGACCTTTATCCAGAAATTCAATGAACGTTCACTGAAATTTTGCGTATTGATTCCGGCAGATCTTATATCCGCCGAAGTTACTGTTCTTCCGCCGTATTCACCCACTCCTCTTAACATTCGGCTCATTCGAGCTAATGAAGAGTTGGACTCCCTGATGAGCACCTGAATGTTATCAGCCAATTCGATGATATTGGCACCTGTCTCATCAGCATCCGAATAGAATGTATCTATAACTTCCTCAAGTCTGTCAAGGTCTGCCTTTATCTTTGCGATATGCTTCATAGCTTTTCTTGACTCATTTACACCGCGACTTTGTATTCTGTATCTATCATCACTTATAGGGGCCGTCTGGATCGGCTGAGCATAGTTTCTATCCTCAACAGAATCTCTGACAGTTGCTATCGAAATTTTTAATTCCTGATAGTAATCTTCTCCGTAATAACGCATGTTCTTAACCCTTATTCATACCCTTGGCCTGTTTTGCCATTTCGTGCTCATTATTCTGTGAATTGCTGTAAGCTCTTTTCAGATAAAACTCTGTAGCCGAATATAGCTCATTGATCTGATCACAATATGTTTCATATAGATCGATACAAGTATTTATCTCATCAATGGCTTTACCCTTAGAGTTGTTCAAATGTTTGATCTTCGGGGTGATCTGATTCATATATGCTTGTGCCTGAAACGTTTTAAGCTCACTCTCGAAAACTGAAGTGTTCAATGAAACATTAGCGTCTGCCATAGCTTAATCCTCCAAAACAGTTGCAGCGATCTGCTTCTCTCTGTCAAGAATATCTGTCTTGATGATCTCACATAATGTATCGATCATCTTATCGACTTCCTCCATATTGTTCGCGATCTTGGAGACCTCCTCTTGAAGAGTATCGATCACCGCATGCATCGTGCTATCGTCCTTTTCCATGAAACCGTTCGCACTGATCGAAGCAAGGCTTGCTGTATATTCTTTCAAAGAATTCTCAGCTCTTTCTCCTGCTCCTTTAGTAGCAGTGTTTCCCTTTAGATATCTGATAAATTCACCTTCACTCAATTGAGTAATACTGCTCATCTCTATCCCTCCGTCAGATCTTGTTAAAAATATTTCTTGCAACCAGGATCACATCATTATAGTTATCGTCATAAGTCTTATCCGAAAGAGTAACTGTCAGTCGATCAATAGCTTCTGCCACGATCGGTGATTGGGCATCGATCATCGGAAGAGCACAATTAAAAGTAACAATATCTTCGTCATATTCACTCTGACTTTCCTGGATAGCTCTGATCAATAATTCAAGATCAGCTCTGCTCCTGTTGCGCTGAGCTTCTGCTTCTGCTGCTTCAGCATCATTCGGATCCATCTGCTGATTTGGTCCGATGAACGGCGGTCTTGTATAAGGCATAATAATTCTCCCACAAAAATACTAATCGAAAAAATACCTTGATTAACAGAACGATATGATTTTGTATTATGAAAACGAACCGAATAAGATCGGTCTACATAAAAATCTCTCATTCATAATAATCTTCCTAAGTCTCCGAGACTAATTATGGCACGCAAAGTTTAGTATGTAAACCAAGATTTATCATTCTGAGGATACTCCGTCGTAGATATCATCGATTATACGGTCGGTTACTTCACTCGAATCGCTGAAATAATCAAGAGCCTGATCCATATTAAAGCCTAAAAACTTATCATTAAAATATTCGGCAAAGAATTCACGTTCTATGTTATTTTTCATAGAATGGTCAGTCTCATACCAATAACTCTCAGAGATAAGCTCATCCATCAGTCCTTCAACAGTCCGTTCTCTTGGTATTCCGGTCCTTATAAAGTCTGCCGGATGACCAAAAGGAATTCCGCTTACCATGTTATTCGTAGCTGCACCCACGATATCCGTTATCAATTTGTGTTCGAGATCGATCTTCACTGCATCAGAAGTCCATTTATGCCAAGATGCCTCAAACTCATGATCATTGCATACTATTTCCATGCAACCGTAATAATCCCTGAGATATTCAACGGAATCCTTCATTTCATCTGTCCACTCTTTAGGAAGATTATCGGCAACAGTCCCTCCTTCAATCCTTACCACGTTAGCATTACTTGCCCCGACCACATAATCTATAACAGTTTTCTTTTGTTCCTTATCTAAAGCGATACCGCTTTCTGTCAATAAAGCTCCTATCTTTCTCTTAACATCATTTATCAATATTGATTTGATTCCGGATGTTATATACTGCTTTTTCTCACCTGTTGCAAGTTCATCTATTCCATGTCCTACCTCGTGGAAAAAACTGGCAAACGGATCAGTAGGGAGACCGTTTTCTACGATCTTCTCTTCATAAGAACTGATAAGATTTAGGTTGATCTTACCTTCGCCCGGGACATATTCAGATCCTGACCAACCTGTATAATCCGCCAACTTCAGCTTCTTCAGATAATGCAATATTATCTCCCTTAACTCAGGATCTCCAGTATACAGAGCATATTTGATCCTATCGATATTAAGATTTATCGTTTTATCTTTCTTTTTGAGCGGCTTTTTAAAGAATCCTTTTACGATCTTTGCATTTTCAGGATACCTGTACTCATATATCTTTATGCAGCGTTTTACCAGCGAAGGATCCAGATCCCTGATATCATTCGTTTCACCAAATCTGAGTATTGAATAATGGTCAATCAGACCATCCATTCTCTTTGTATCTTCGGCAGTTAAAGTAACCTCTTTTGCTGAACCAAGTCGATCCAGATATATATCTACTAATTCCTCACGAACATTTCCTACCATAAGATCCGTATCAAGGACCATGATCCAGAAATCTTCGTAACGCTTCTTGCTGTTTACATTGATACCAATGGAACGTAAGCCTTCGGGGGTGATCGCCTGTCCCCTGTATTCTCCGACGCCTCTTAACATCCTGCTCATTCGAGTCAATGAGTCATTTGACTCCTGAATGATCCCTTTAATGATATCCGCCATCTCGATTATGTTGGAACCCGTTTCGTCTGCATCCGCATAGAATGTATCGAGAACTTCCTGCAGCCTGTCGAGCTTGTTTTTTATCTTGATGATATGCATCCCTGCCTGCCTTGAGGCATTGACACCCCGCTCCCTGATCATATGGTGTTCATTCCCGACAGGAGCTGTGTTGATAGGAACAGCGTAATTCCTCGTCTCGACAGAATCTCTTACTGCTGATATCGATCTGTTTAATTCCTGTAAATAGTCTTCTCCGTAATATCGCATCAGTTATCACCCGTGAACACGTCACTTGCTTTCCAGATCCTTGTAGATACTTTCAATGATCCGATCCGCTTCTGCACACGATTTAGGGAAATTCTTACGAGAAGGTTCCGAGTCGAACCCCACTGCTCTCTCATTAAAATAATGTGCAAAAAACTCTCGCTCAACATTGTGTGTCGAACTGTGATCTTCTCTGTTAAACCAGTAACTCTCATTAACCAGTTGTTCCTTTAATCCATCTTGAGACGCGGATACAAAACTTCCCCCTCTTAAGAAAGTCGCACCATGAGCATAAGGATATCCGGCCACTTTATTATTCGTTACTGCTCCCACGATATCACTTGTCAACTCGTACTCGCCATCATATCCTATCTCGCCGCTTTCACTGATATGTTCATCCAGAGTGTATCCTCTGTGTTTATCAAATATGAGATCTACATAACCGTAATATTCTCTCAGATACTTATATGCGCTCTTCATGTCATCATCCCATTTTGACGGGAGATACTTACCTATATCTTTATCATTTGGCTTCACTACGTTAATGTTGTCGACCCCAAATAAGAAATCTAAAATTTTCTCCTCTTGTGTTGAATCTAATGAGATCTTGCTCTCTTTCAAAACATCAGTAAATCTGTTATACACATCTCTATAGATCGTCGGTTCTATTCCTGATGTTCTATATGTACTTTCAGTTGCTGAAAGTTCGTCTATTCCATGTGCTACCTCGTGGAAAAAACCGGCAAAAGGATCTACTTCTACTTTATTCGAATTGTATTTAGAAGAATAAGAAGCTTTAAGATTGATATCGATAGTTATCTTATCCTCTTTCGATTGTGTTTTGGTAAATTCATTACCCTTGTAATCATTCAGCGCCATCTTAGGAAGATAATGTAATATGATCTCTCTGATCATAGGATCTGCCGTGTACAGTCCGTATTTTATATTGCGGATATTAAGTTCCATAGTTGAATTATTCTCGTTAAGCGGATCTTCAAAAAACTTATTCAGGATCTTTACGTCTTCAGGATACATATATTCATATATCTTCACGCAATGATCGATAAGGACATCATCCAGATCTCTGATATCATCTGTTTCCCCGAATCTGGCTCTCGAATAATGATCCAGAAGTCCCTGCATCATCTTAGTGTCTTTGGAAGTAAGAGTTATATCCTGCTTCGATTCAAGACGTTCAAGATATATGTCCACTAATTCCTCACGAGCATTACCTGCCATAAGATCCGTATCGAGGACCATGATCCAGAAATCCTCATAACGACTCTTGTTGTTTACTTTGATCCCTACAGAACGTATGCTTTCAGGGGTGATCGTCTTTCCTGTGTATTCTCCGACACCTCTTAGCATCCTGCTTAATCTGGACAGTGTGTTGTTAGACTCCTGGATAAGCCCTTCTATGATATCTGCCATTTCGATTATGTTGGCACCTGTCTCGTCAACATCCGCATAGAATGTATCGAGAACTTCCTGAAGTCTGTCGAACTTATATTTTATATCGCTGATATGAGAATAGGCCTGTCTTGAAGCGCTGATGCCCTGATTTCTGATCCCGTAGCGATCACTTGTGACAGGAGCTGTGTTGATAGGAACAGCGTAATTCCTCGTCTCAACAACATCTCTTACAGCCGATATCGAACGTTTTAATTCCTGTGAATAGTCTTCCCCGTAATATCTCATATCCTCGACCCTTCTGCAGCATCAGGATCATAATTCACCCGCATGAAGCTGCTCGAAAAAATCCTCGATTAACAGAACGATATGATTTTGTACTGCGAAAACAAACCGACAAAGATCGGTCCACATAAAAATCTCTCATTCATAATAATCTTCCTTAGACTCGATATTATTGCATGTTAAAGATTATATGTAAACCGATAAAATGCAGGTAAACTTCTACTATTGTCTACTTTTGGATATTATTGTATGCATCATCAATAATATCATCAAAGTGATCGCTGGCGGTTGGGAATACAGAACGTGTCGCTTCTGTACTCTGTCCCCAAACATTTTTATCAAAGCTTTCTGCAAAGAATTCATGATCGACAGCAGAACCTAGAGATCTAGGACCAACAATACCTTTATACCAATAATCATAATCTCTCAGACTAGTTTGGATCGTACGCTCATTTGAAAGATTAGGATCATCAAGAGGTGTTTCACAATGCCAGTAACCATAACCTCCAAACTTGTTATTGGTTAGTCCTCCTATAACATCTGAATGTGTATTATAATCCATCTTGGTTTTCTGATCGAGCGTGACGCCCTTAGGAGCATACGCTTCAGTATAATAAGATTTGCTCTTATCTGATTCGTCCATGACGTAGAGCTTGTATCCATAGCATTCCCTTAAATAAACATACGCATCCTTTTGATCGGAACTCCAGTTGGACGGGAGATATGATTTGGAATGATCATTTATGACCACTTTATTGATAGGACTAATGATTTGTTTGTCTGCAATATTACCGTTTTCAGAACTAATTATATAGTTCATTAATTCTGTTCTTTCCTTATTGCTAAGGGAACTGTATTTGCTCGCATCCAGGTTATTATTCATCGAGTCTTTGAAATCCTGTATCAATTCATCATGGTATGCGCTTGAAGAGGTTCCAAACGCACAAGTCACGTCATCTATACCATGACCAAATTCGTGGAAAAATGCTCCTATTTGTTTAGCGTCCACATATTCTCCACTTGAATTCTTTACGTCATAATCAGTTTTAAGATCAGCATTTAGACGATTCCAGAAGCCTAATTCTCCATAGTACACACCCTTATCCTCATCATAAGAAGACATACTTATTTCAGGCATATAATACAGGATCAAAGCTCTGTATTTCGGGTCAGCCGTATATGTTGTGTATTTGATCCTTGTAATATTTAGATTGATAGTAGCGTCATTTTCACTCAATGGTTTTTTGAAAAAATCCTTGAATGTTGATTTAGCTGCCGGATCTAATAGCTCGTATACATCTATACCATTATTGAGCGTGTCAAGGTCTACGTCTCTGACATCGCCTGTCGAACCGAAACGATAACGGGAGAAATATTCGGAAAGTTTCGTAAGTCTTTCGACATCTTCTGCGGAAAGTTTGTCTTCCTGAAGACTATCTACATAAGTCCTTACGGCATGCTGATCCAACGCTTCACCATCAACTTCAGTGTCGATCAAAAGCGTCCAAAAAGCTAATGTTCTTTCCTTAGCCTTTGTTTTATCTATACCTGCAGAGACAATGTCTTTATGTGTTACGGTATGTCCTTTATATTCATTGACACCTTGCAGCATACTGGTCATCTTTGTTAACGAGCTGTTTGTCTCTATAAAGATCTCTTCTATCTTGGTTGCCAATTCAAGTACATTGTCAGACGTATCGTCTACTTCTGTATAGAAAGTATTAAGGACTGTTTTCAAGGTATCAAGTTTGCTCTGAATATCTTTTATCTGAGTAGCTGAATTGTCGGCGATCTCAACACCTCTTGTCTTATAGAGGTAGTGCTTGGAGTTCACCGTTGTGCTAGAAATAGAACTGGAGTAACTCGGCTCTCCGACAGAATCATGAGCAGCTGTAATATCACTGTTCATCTGATTAAGATATTCCGTTCCATAATTTCTCATACATTTATCTCCCTTATCCTATCTTTAATTTCCGCTCGTGGATTCTTCACACGAATAGATATTGCCTGCTGCCTTTTTAACATAATCACTGGTAGCGGCAAAAAGATCGTCAACATTTGCGCAATAGTCCTTTAACTCGGTCAGACAATCATTCATCTTATTTATTGCAGAACCTTTTGAACGTGATAGCTTAGGAACATATGCATTCGTTACCTTAGAATTCTTTATGCCTTCGAAAGCTGCGGCCTGTTTACTAAATTCAAGAAAATTAACATTTAACATGGCTTATCACACTCCTGTAATAGTCTTGGATAACTGATCTTCTTTAGTTAAGATCTCGTTATCGATCAGGGTGAACAGACTGTCGATCATCAAATTTACTTCTTCCATCGTCTCAGCCACTGCAGAAACCTCAGTGATCAGTGCATTGATCACGCCGTGAGCCGTACTCGTATCATCACTTCCAAAACTCATTGAGCGAAGTGTCTTAAGACCGTCAGTGTATGATGTGAGAGCATCAGATGCCTTACTTCCTACGTTAGTCGAGTAGAAAGTTTCATAACCTCTGATTTCACCTTCGGCTAGTTCAGTTATAGCGCTCATTTCATTTTTCCTCCTTTAATATGAACTGCTCAAACAAACCAGGCTCGCGATAAAACTGCTGTAATCATCGTGGTTAGTTGTATCTGAAAGCAGTCCGGACAGATAGTTGTTCATCTCGGAAACTATTGGTGAACTAGTATCGATTACTGTTAGCGCAGAACTCAGTGTTGAAACATCTGTATCGTAAATGTCCTTGCTGTCTCTTAATGCTGTTATCAGATCGTTAAGCTGTTCTTTTTCAAGCCTTATAGCTGCCTCTTCTTCAGGAGTCCTCTCAACAGGTCCTCCATAATACCCTTCGTATGGCATATCTTTTCCCTTCCATAAAAAACGAATAACAATATCACCTCAGAAAGCAAGATCTCTGAGCAATACAAAAAAGCCTATTACAAGATAGACTGATCCACCGATGTTAAACGGAAATATAATTTCTCATGTTCATAATATCTATCCTCTCAAACTATGTATTTTCCTTTATCCGAGAGTTATTATGTCACTTTACGGACAACAAGTAAATTAACAGGGTGTAAACAAAGTTAGGCAAAATCTAGTTAAGACCATCAAGGATATGGTATGCCCTTGTCATTGTCAGACATATCATCGTAGATCTTGTCGATGATCCCGTCATAGTGATCGCAGGTGCTACTAAACACTTCTCGTGTCTCATTAACGCCATAACCGCAAACATTGTTATTAAAGTATTCCGCGAAGAATTCACTGCCCAGGACAGGTGATGGGATCGTGTGATAGTACCAGTATTTAGATCCGGTGCTAAGATATCCGACAAGATCGTCAGGACCTTTTATCTTTTTCCTGTCGTTAGGTATGGAAATTCCAGGGTGATAAGCATAGACTCCTCCGAGCTGATCATTGGTAAGTCCGCCGATGATATCATCCAGAAGTTCATGTTCACGATCTGCCTTTATCACATCACCGATAGGTTCTCTCTGTTCAACAGTATAAGCATCAATATTGCTCGGATCTTCGAGATAACAATACTCTTGATAACCATAATGAAGCTTCAGAAAATAATATGCAACTTGTTGCTCATCTGTCCAATCGTCAGGAAGATAACGCATGTAATCGTTCCTTCTGTCAGTTATGACATTAGCGTTCTTATAGCTGACAATGTGGTTCAGGATCTCCTTCCTTTCTTTATCAGAAAGATAATCAAATCCGTTTTCATTGAGCACATTTGTCATATGCGCCTTAAGATCGTCAGCAAGAAAGTCTCTGATACCTGATGTCGAATATCCGAAGAGCTTCGTCACATCATTGATACCATGACCGAGTTCGTGGAAAAATGCTCCGAACGGATGATCCTCAATATATCCGTTCTCATCTCTCCTGTCGTAATCTATATCAAGGCTCAGATACAGCTGATTTAAAGTATCATTGTAACGCGAGTGATCTACATCATAGTCTCCGAGAGACATGTCAGAGAGATATTCGATCATGATGTCCCTGTACTTCGGATCAGCCGTATACATAGCGTATTTGATCCTCATGATATTCAGGTCTATCGTATCATCGTGCTCCGCAAGAGCATTACTGAAAAATACATCCGTTGCATACTTCGCATAAAGGTTCAGTATCTCGAAAACATCAACACAATTCTGAACGTCCTGATAAGCCATATCTCTGATATCACCGGTTTCACCGAATCTGTGGGAAACATAATAGTCGTATATCTTTTTCAAGCGGTTAAAATCCTCTTCAAGAAGGTCTTCATCATCCATGCCCGTCTCGCGAAGATAAGCGACATATTCTTTGACAGCTTTCTCGTTCAGATGATCATTGTCGATCTCTGTATCAATAAGAAGTACCCAGAATTTTGAGGCAGTTTCCTGCTTCTTTTTCTGGTCTAAAACAATGCTGTCGATCATCTTGGAAGTAAGACACTTTTTCGAGTATGTGCCAACGCCGTTAAGCATGCCTGAAAGTTCTTTCAGAGCGCTGTTAGAATCAGAGATCATGCCCTCTATCATCTTCGTCATCTCAAGTATGCGAGCTGATGTCTCATCGACCTCACCATAGAAACCCTCGAGTACGGTCTGAAGTGTATTGAGTTTCTGTCTTACAGACGCGAAAGAACCTGTAGCATTCTGAGCGATCTGAGCGCTACGATCCTTCATGCCGCGCCTTTTAGAATTGACATAAGTATTACGGATCGGCAGGGAATAATTCGTCCTGTCGACTGATCCATATGCTGCTGTGATCGATCTTTTAAGATCTTGTAAGTAATCCTCTCCGTAATATCTCATATCCCTTTTTCCTGTCACTTAACGGACCGTTGTTCCTTCCTCACAATCATTAATATTCTTGGAAACTTTATGAAGATAAGCGCTGGTCGCTGCAAACACCTCATTAAGGTATTCACAGTATTGATCATAATTATCCAGGCATTCGTTTAACCTATCGATCGCTTGTCCTTCTGATCCGGTGAGACGATCTGTCTTTCCGCTTATTTTCGCTGTGCCCATAAGGCTGTCAAAAGAGCCAAGCTGCTTATCAAAACCATATTGATTGAAATTAATCTTCTTACTCGTATTTGCCATCTTTTATCAGCCTCCCAGGACAGTCTGTGCCACTTGGGCTTCCTTCTCTAAGATCTCGTTTTCGATCACCTCGAAAAGACAATCTATCATCAGGTCAACATCTTCCATATTCTTTGCGATCATTTCCATCTTGCACTGAAGAGCATTGATAACTTCGTGAGCCGTGCTCTCGTCATCTGCACCAAAACCATCAGCGCAGATCGCTTTAAGACCTGAACTATATGCATCAAGCGCATCCTTTGCTTTACTGCCTGTACCGCCATAGGAATTCATCTTAGTGAAACCCATGATCTCACTTTCATCTAACTTGGTAATATGGCTCATGTTATCCTCCTCTTAGGCATAGGTGATCGCGTTGTTGATATTCTTGATCATGTTGCCGTAATATTCGTCATATGGCATAGCTGCTAAAGCGTCAGAGATCCTCTCTGTTGCATTGACTATGATAGGTGATGAATCATCGATAAATGACAGTGATGAATTGAATGTCGAAACATCATTATCATATGTGTCTCTGCTTTCGATCACTGCATTCAGCAAAGCCTCAAGCTGTGCTATATCATTTCTTCGCTCCGCCTCTCTTGCAAGAGCTTCCTCATCCTCAGGATCAGGTGTTCTAGGTTGTACCACATAAGGTGGTCTTTTTCCGTATGGCATATTATCTCTCCCTTATTAACTTTCCGATCTGAACTTCTCAGGAACCTTGGAATCATAAAGTTCCTCGATCAGTTTATTAAATGAATCACATGTTCCTCCGAACACTTCAGCTGTGCGCTCCAGATCAACACCTGCTACTTTGTAGCTGAAAGACTGAGCAAAGAATTCCGATTCAACATTGTCACCAAGCCCTCTGAAGATCCCGTCATCATACCAGTAGTAATACTTCTTCAGTTTCTTAACGATATCATCAGCACTGTCGATATCTTTAGTACTGCTGATCGGATCCATGTAGTGACCGTTTATTCCTGCCAGCTGATTGTTGGTTATCGCTCCGACAGAATCGTCTATTATTATCGTCTCGAAATCACCATTGGTGAGATCGTTTTCGGAATAGTGTATTACGTCGAAGCTTGCGAATCCGTCATAACCCAGGTACTCGTATTCGCGATATCCGTAGTATTTTCGAAGATAATCAAAGGCTTCCTTCTGTGTATCATTCCAATCCTTAGGGAAGAAGTAGTCTTCACTTTTTCCTTCAGGAGGAACTACATTTATGTTCTCTTTACTGATGATAAAATTGAAAAGTTCTTTCTTATCCTTTTTATCCAGTGAGTAACCTGCTTCTTTAAGTACGCTCGTCATATGAGACTTAAGATCAGATATCATACCGTCATGCAAAACATCAGAAGACTTCGACATCTTTCCCTTATCGGTCACATCATCAATGCCGTGTCCCATCTCATGGAAAAAATTAATGCACGGATAATCGAAAACGTATTTTCCGTCAGTAAATTTCATGCGCTGACTGACCGTAAGATCAAGACACAGCGTATTATCATAAGGCGAAAAATGCTGTGATCCGTCTTGATATGCGCAATCCGTGATCTTGATGCTAGGCATGTAATAGATAATGAGGTCTCTGTATTTGCTCGGAGCCGTGTAAAGCATGTACTTTATCATAAGAACATTGTCTTCGACCGTCTCGTTATTCTCCGCATAGCAGACCTTAAAGAATTTATCGCATCTTTCCTTAGCGATAGGATTCATGAGCTCAAAAGCAGTGATGCAATTCTTCAGACGCTGAACATCCATATCTCTGATATCGCCTGTCTTACCGAAGCGATCATTCTTGTAGAATTCACAGATCTTCTTTAATCTGAGTTCAGTGTCCTCATTTTCTTCGAACCTGTCCATAGGTCCACTTGCGATCATGTCCTCATAACTTTCAAGGAATCTCTGTACGGCTTTCTCATTCAGATGACCATTATCGATCTCGACATCGATCAATTCCGTCCAAAAGAAGCGAGGCTTATTTCTCAAGACCCACTCATCAGGTTCTATATTGGCAATGCGTTCAGATGTTATGCCGTAGCCTTTATAATCTCCGGCACCATTCAGCAGATCACAAAGTTGAGTCAGCACCTTGCAGTGTTCTCTGATCATGGCCTGAACATTATCTGTCATTCGATAGATCTTAGTGGAGGTATGATCAACATCTCCGTAAAACTGATTTAATGTATCCTGAAGCAACTGCAATTTATTCTTTACAGAATTAAACTGATAAAAAGCATTCTGTGAAATATTAATGCTCTGATCCTGAATACCTCTTCTCCTATAATCAACATACGTTCTTCTTATAGGCATAGAGTAATTGCCTGAATCAGTTGATTCGTATGCCGCATTAATAGATCTTGTAAGACTATTAAGATAGTCTTCTCCGTAATACCTCATATTCTGTCTCCTCATTCCGAGAAAACAATATATACTGACGGACTATCCCCTTCCGCAATATATTCGTATATATCATTTCCCTTAATTCCGTATTGATTATGTCATCTTAAGGGCATCATGTAAATCGTTTCAGAGCCAATTCTCCAAAGTTCGTGAGAAGCGCACTAAAACGCCTTTTCGATTTGTACAAAATCATAAGAATAAACAGTGAAACGTTTCGAGATAAAATGCGATATATTAAGTAACAAGCCTGATATCAGGCCTTTTCGAGCATACAAAAAGCGCCTCTTGCGGGGCGCTGTCTGTTGTGTTTTAAGGTAAGATCAATGTTAATCCGTAGGCCTCTTAATGTCATCATAGATATCATTCATGATCTCGTCATATTGGTTACAAGAATTTTCAAATATCGCTCTTGATGGCTCCAGATCGACACCTCGAACATTAAAATCAAAGCTTTCAGCAAAAAATTCATGCTCAGTGTGTCCGGTAGGCGTTCGCGGAAGAAACGGATCACGTGAATACCAATAACTATACTCGTTTAATGCAAAGTACAGATCCAGGGCATTGTAATACACCGAAGGATCATTACGCATATCTTGTGGAGCAGAGTGAGCCCAATAATCCCCACAAATAGAGTTATTGGTCAATCCGCCGATTATATCACTTACAAGTTGATACTTTTCTACCCTCTTTATCTCATCTGACATCGCAGGATAACTATTATATTCATATGCCATGTCTGCAGTACCTACATATTCTAATTCGGCATATCCATAATAATTTCTCAGATAATTATACGCAGTGGTCATTCTGTCATAGTTCTCATCACCGAGATTCCAAGGAAGAAAATAATCCTCCTCTACTCCGTCAATTCCGGTTGGAGGTACAACATTAGAATTGTTGTAACTGATAATATAATCAATTATTTCCTGTCTCTCTTCATCACTAAGATAAGCAATAAGAGCTTTCTCCAAATCAGATATAGACATCGTAGAGGCCTTGTTTAATGCTCCGATCATATGATTTCGCAAATCTTCTTCCAACGTTTGATGTAATCCTCTCGATGAGTCTCCAAACAAGTCGGATACATCATCAATACCATGACCGAATTCGTGGAAAAAAGCACCAAATGCACTGTCTTCAATATATGGGCCATATGTAGAATTCTTCGCATCATAATCTATTGCTATATTGATATACAGACCGTTGTTTCTTAACTGCCAATCGTAGAAATGCGGACTTCCTGAATAATGCTCTCTCTCATCCAGATCATATCTGACAATATTAAGTGAAGGCATATAATAAAGGATCGTATCTCTGTACTCAGGATCAGCCGTATAAGTTGCATACCTGATCCTGACCATATTACGATTCATTATCTCATCATTCTGCGCTATCGGATCAGCGAAGAATACATCCATTGTGTTTTTAGCACTAGGGTTTATCAACTCATAAACATCAACACAGTTGGTTACAGTCTGCATAGACATATCTCTCACGTCACCTGTGGATCCAAATCGATGGTCAACATAATAATCATAAATCTTAGTAAGTCTGGCAATATCTTCCTTTGACAACGTTTCGCCATTTGTTAAACTCTCTTGAAGATAATCCACATATGCTTCAACGGCATTATCATTCAGCTTTTCGCCTTCAACTTCAGTATCTATGACTACTATCCAAAAATCCCTCGTAACTTCGGTGAATTTTTGCTTATCAACTCCTGCAGATTTAATGGAATCTGCAGTAATACAGACTCCTTGATATGCTCCGACACCATTCAACATATCACATATCTTTACTAACGAAGAATTGGCTTCGGACATAAGTTCATCAAGCTTGTCTGTTAATCCGACAATGTTAGAAGAAGTTTCATCTACTTCTGCATAGAAAGTATCTAAAGCCGCTTGTAATACATTGAATTTATCCTTTACGGAGTTAATGTGTGAGAAGGCCCTTTGACCTGCTCCGATTCCGGAATTCTTCAGACCTTCTCGACTTGATCCGACTGTAACTCCTTGGATCGATTTAGAGTAATCCTGTGAGTCAACGCAATCATGTGCGGCTGTAATATCCTTTGTCAACTCGTTTAAATAATCAGTTCCATAATATCTCATATTGTTACCTCAGTTTCTGATCAGCCGCCGTTACTTTCTTCGCACAGACTGATGTTGTACGCAACCTTGTGTAAGTAACTGCTTGTGGCAGTATAAAGATTGTTGATGTTAGTACAGTAATCATCAAAAGAGGTAAAACAATTATTTATCTCATCTATAGCCTTTCCGGCTGACTTACTGAGCTTTTCACTCGTATCATATATATGATGTGACGAACGATCTGTCTCAAACAATCTGATCATCTGATCTAATCCAGCTTGATTAACATCTATCATAATTCAATTAGCCTCCTGTGATCGTTTTAGAAAGTTCATCTTCTTTATCAAGGATGTCCGTAATTATGATCTCGATCAAAGCATCCATCATGGAGTCAACCATCTCCATTGACTCAGATAAAGTAGAAATCTCGGCATTAAGTGCATCTATCACCGCATGAGCCGTGCTGGTATCATTACTGTTAAATCCTATGCCGCTTATATTTCCAAGGCGAGTTGTGTATGTATCCAAAGCACTTCTGGCCTGAACTCCAACATGCCCATCTGTACTCATCTTTGAGTAGGCTCTCATCTCGATAGGATCAATCGCAGTTATATCACTCATAAGTCCCTCCCTGATCAGCTTAAAGCATTTTGTATCGATCTGATGACGCTATCATAATCATCGTCATACGTACTATCTGACAACATAGTTGTTATGTGAGAAGACATCTTTGAAACAACCGGAGACGAATTATCAATCAGAACAACAGCTGATCTGATAGTAGTGACATCTCCATCAAAAGTATTTCTGCTGCTTTTGACAGCTCCCAACAATGCTCCCAGCTGTTCCCTGTCTATTCGACGCGCAATTTCTGCTGCGGACTCTTTAGAATCATCAGAAGAACTCGTTCCTGAACTTCCTGAATAGCCCGTGCTTCCGGAACTGGAAGGAATCTTCTTGCTTACCGGCTTTTTTGTCTTTGTCATAGTTATCTCCTGTTAGTTATTGTATTTCATCATATAATTGGGTAAATAGATTATTATATGTACTGCAGGCTGATCCAAATACCATCCTTGTTGGATCCAATTCTTCATCTTTTAAACGAACACTGCAATCAAACATTTCAGCAAAAAATTCCGTAGACACATTTTCAGTAAGATTACCAGATACATCATACCAATAATGAAACCTACTTAGATCTCTTTGTACATCGGAAACATCAAAGTAAGAGTTATCATCTAAATAATGATAATCATAAGCAGAATGTCCTTTTGAGCCTCCTGCTGTATTATTTGTCAAACCACCAACTATATCATTCATCACTAGGAGCGAGTTAACAGAACAAGTGCCATACAAAGATGTAAGATTAACATTTCGCTGACAAGATCCATCCTCAGAAGGACCATACTCAACACTACCAAAATATTTCTTTATATAGTGATAGGCAGCAGTCATAGCTCTATTATCTTCTAAGTGATCATCTACTTCAGAAGCCCAAGGAAGATACGCAACTTCTTCAGGCGGATATTCTGAATTATCTTCACGAGAGTAAAATATATTAATATTCACAGGACCAATAACAAAATCTATTACTTCCTGTTTCTCTTCTTCACTTAATGTAGCAATCAGATCTTTATCTTCACATGTAACAGTAGAAGAGGATGCTTCACCCAAAATCGTCATCATATACTCGGACAGATCCTCTACAAGTATGTCACGCATACCATCTGACGTACAACCTGCCAAACAACTAACATCATCTATTCCATGTCCAAACTCATGAAAGAACTGTCCAAAATCACTGAAATTTTCTGCCTTAAGATTTACATACAAAGCATTGTTGCTACTTGGGAAAATAGAAATGCCAGAATATTGAGGACGAGAATCATCAGCCCATGATCCGTCATATCCTCCAAGTTGTAACTTTGGCATATAATAAAGTATCATATCTCGGTATCGTGAATCAGCAGTATATATAGCATATTTGATCCTAGCAATATTAACGTTTATCGTATCATCATTTTCTTCATAAGCTTCAGCAAAGAAACTATCTATTGTCTCTTTAGCTGATGGATTTATTAGTTCATATGACTCTATACAATTGTATACATGCTGCATATCAAGATTCATTATTCCGAAATCTCCAAATCTGAGTTTCACATAAAACTCATAAGCACTAGTCAGTCTGGTAATATCCTCTGGAGAGAGCATATCTGAGGTAAAGTTCATTCTTCTAACATAATCCATATAAAGCTGGATCGTAGTTAAACTCAAACAGTCACCTTCTATTTCAGCATCAATAGCTAATAATATAAACTCATCTCTATTACTACACAACTTTTGCTGATTGATCCTAGCTGAGTGAATGTTCTGATCCGTAACACTTGAGCCTTGATAATCGCCTACACCTTCAAGAATATTGCAGATTCTGACCAGAGATTCATTAGCATGATCCAACATGCTGTTTATTCTCTCAGTCATTAAAACAATGTTAGACGAAACTTCGTCAACGCTACGATAATATGTAGTCAATACTTCTATGAGCAGACTATACTTATCTTTAATATCGCTTATATGTGTGTAAGCATCTCGAGCTGCTACCAGACCGTTGTGCTTCTGTCTTTCCTGGCCTAGGTCGACTTCTGTTCTTTCGACTGGCAAAGCATAATTCTGATAACTGACACAATCACGCGCCGCTGTTATCTCTCTTACCAATTCCTGTAAATAGTCATTTCCGTAATATCTCATATCATCACCATTATTCTCAGATTCGTGTATTGCTTTCTTCGCACTCTTCGATGTTATCCGAAACCTTATGCAGGTATTTACTTGTAACGGTATATAACCTGTTGATGTTCGCACAATAATCATCAAAAGCTCTCATGCAATTATTGAATCCGTCTATGGCCCTGCCTGTTGAGGAAGGTAACTGGGGTGCCGAAGGATTAATGCGATTAGCAACTCTTTCGTTATCAAAAACAGTGATCAGTCTATCCAATTCTGCTTGATCAAGATCTATCATATCCGATTACCTCCTCATGATCTCATCAGCCAAGATATCCTCTTTATCAAGGATCTGTTCTTGTATGATATTGATCAGTGTATCCAACATAACATCAACTGAATCCATAGTTTCAGAAAGAGATGTTACTTCCTCGTAAAGCTCATCTAATACAGCATGAGCCGTACTGCTGTCATCTCTTTTAAATGCATGCGTTCTAATGTCTGCAAGACGTGATGTGTAATCATTCAATGCTTTTTTAGCCTGCTCACCTACACCGCCGCCTTCGCTGATCTTGGAATAGTTTCGGATATCCTCCGGATTGATTCTTGTTATATCACTCATAAACCCTCTCCTCATCAGCCTATTGGACTATCAATATCATGAATGACTCTGTCATATGCATTATCATATGACGTTTCAGAAAGCATGCCGAAAATACGATGCTTCATATTCAGAACAACAGGAGAAGCTTCGTCGATCGTATGCAGAGAAGATCTGAGACTATCAACGTCACTGTCATAAGTGTTTTTACTGCGTACTACAGCTTCAAGAAGATCTCCTGTTATTTCTCCTGGTTGTCTGTGTGACAGATCAGTATCCGTTGTATTTCCGTTAGGTCTTCTTGTACGAGTCATATAACGTCCTCCTGTTATCAGTGTCTTCTTTTCCTGCTTATTGCGAAAATGACTGTCGCTGCAGCAATGATGATCACACCCATAACAGAGCTTGCCGCAATAATCAATGTCTTGTTGGAAACCTTCTGTGCAGGCAAGCCAGTCTTGTTCTCAATAAGAGTCTTAACTGCATCAAGTGGCTTCTCCTTAACAACGACCTCATAGGTCTTAACACCTGTAGTGTTGTCAGAAGCATCTTTAGCCATAAGAGTGATCTTATATGTACCTGGCTGATCGAAATCAAATATATAGTCACCGTCAGCGTTCAGATAATCACCATCATCCAAAAGATCGATGATTGTGCCGTCAGGACACTCGATCGAGATAGCTGTGAACACATCAGGAGAATCCGGATCGTATGACAGGTTCTGGAGAGAGAATACGATAGATGCTTTCTCATCGAACTCGTTCTTCTTTCCTGCCTCAATGATCGTGTCAGATAATACGTCTCTCAGTACAGGACTTGGTGCTGTGCTATCGATATATATATCGAATGTGATCTCGCTTGAGTTACCTGCCAGATCTTCGATATGAACAGTGATAGTCTTCTTTCCGTCACCATCGATAGGGTCATCGATATCACACATATCGATACTCTTACCATCAGATACTGTACAGCTTATATCAGCTGTGTTGTCATCGGAGAAATCGATCAGATCGGAGATCTTAACACCTGGTCTATATATCTGTGGTTTTACTGAATCAACATTATATTTCAACGTCGGATCAGTCTTATCTACAGTAACTCTGTACTCGATCTCCTTAGCTGCATTGCCTGCAAGATCAACGCCGTAGATCTTTACTGAATAGTTTCCTTCATTCTCGATCTTGATGTCGATATTGCCGTCAGAATCGATTCCGTTATTTACAGTGTATGTCTTAATGCTTGTCTTCTCATCCTTATCAGTATAAGAGACTGTTACCTTAGTATTTGTCTCATCAAGATTGATATCCTTGATATTGATATTAAAGGTGAGTCCCTCAGCCGTGAATCCGGAGAAAGCATTTGATGTCTTTATGGTAGGTTCCGTTCTGTCATATACGACTACACCTTCATTCATCTTATCAACATTAAGTGTGTTTCCTGCTACGTCAGTATAGTTAAGAGAAGCAGAAAGAGTGCCTTCCGACAACTTCTTCTCATCACTTGGAATAGTGTATGAAGTAGTGATAGTCATGCTGTCATTACCGGATACAGTATTCATGCTCCTGTCGACTACAGATGAAGATACAACACTTGCAGAGTGGTTAACACGAGATACAACCGTGATAGTATCACCATTCTTAGCATAGTTCGATCTGTTTCCGGAAGAAGAGATCGATGTTGTTATCGTAAGAGGTGCGTAGTATGTGATCTTATTTGCTGTAATGCTCGAATTGTGGTCACAGGATGCTTTCGCATTACCTGCAGCATCAGTAACGGACAGACCGAATGTGACCTGTGAAAGGTCAGTAAGTTCGCCGTTATTTACTTTTCGAGAATATACATACTCATAAGAACCGTCACCGACTTCAGTCTCGTTTACACCTGAGATAGCGTGTCCGCTGATGTTAAAGCTGCTGTTATTGATGTCGATCTTATGGTTAGTCCTAAACTTAACAAATACATTGTTATTGTCGATCGCATACTTTGTTGTATCTTTTGAGTTATCAGTGTAGATAGAACAAGATGTTACTCTGATAGGAGCAAAGTACTTGATGCTGTCTTCGTCACCGAACTTAAATGTCTCGTTACCTGAATCATCACCAAGCTCGATAGCGATCTTGATGTTGTTAAGGTCAGGAACGATACCATCTGTGACAGTATATGTGCCTGTCCAGTGCATGCGGTCGTTGTTCTCACTAGTCATATTGAGAGCAGCTCCGCCTGCAGTAGCACTTACGATCTTTACAGGGTGAGAAGTATTGAACTTAACTTCGATCACATCACCATTGATAGCAAAAGATGAGTTCGAATTATTGCTTGATACCTTCAAACCCGCAACTGACAGATCGATCGGAGAAAGATAGAGAACCTCAGGGCAATCAGCGTTTGTAATAGGATCATTTGTCTTATTACCTGCTGCATCCTCTAAAGTGAAACTAAACTCGATCGGCTTGTTATCAACTAAGATCAGATCTTTAACATCAACAGAAGCACTGTGAATGAATTTACCGTCGACCTCTTTCTCTTCTATATCAACTGTCTTTCCTGCTATGATAGCTTTTCCGAAAACAGAGTGGGTTGTGCTGAACGATACTGTAACTTTATCCGAATCATTAGCCAGGGTACCACTGGAAGCGTTGTTACTTGATGCAAACGTCAAATCATTAACATGGATCGGAGCATAGTAGATCAAATTTTGAGCTTCCGTTGATTTAAGCGTATCTGTATTACCCGATGCATCAGAAAGCTCGACTGAAAAATCTATGGTCTTGTTATCAGCCCAAGCAGGATTCCAAACGTATATATGTCCCTGCCAATCCATACCACCGTTTTCACTAAAGAAGCTTGCTGCAACACCGCCAATAGTACCTGTGCACCAGATAGTTCCGTTATCATCCTGGTTACCACTCAAAGGATGAGATGAATGGAACGTAACATCTACGATGTCTGTTGTCTTAACTATCTTGCTATGAACACCAGTATTGGTATTATTGCTGTAGAATTCCACATTACTTATAGACTCAGAGATTGGGTGGAATACTGTAAAGGTTGGCTTTTCAGCTCTGTCAGCATTACTGTATACCTTTCCACTCTTATCAACAACTTCATAGATAACTTCAAAGGTAACATTATCCCTTTTTGCAAGATCCGGATCGTCTTCAGAACCTGATATCAAAGACATAGGGATCGTATATTTCAAATTTGTTGATTCAGAAAGATTGCTGAGTGGTACATCAATGGTCTTATCCTCATCATAAACAAGCTTTATCGTTTTAAACATAATGTCATGAGCATTATTATCTACATCAACATGGAAATCATCGCTGCCATCTATCTGAACAAAACTTGAATCAACATAACTGGTCAATTCGATCGGAGCATAGTATGTCAGTGCGTATTCTTGCAAGATCCTTTCTGACTCGTTTCCGGCATAAACATAGATAACATATTCTAACGAATCCAGGTCCTCCAAAGACCACTGTTTATCAGGATTATTCCAATCACTTTTATCAAGCGTTATAGCATATAATCCATCTATTGGGGACAGATTACCATATTTAATTACGGAGCCATCGTCAACGAGTTTTACCTGATAATATACATTGCTTCGATTACATGAAAATGTTATATCAATACTGCTTTCATCGTTGATAAGATAACCCGTTATTTCATCTTCCTCTAATACAGCAACACCGGAATTGACTGTTGTGTTCATAGAATCCAAGTTAAAAGGTTCTACATATCGATAATTGCTTCCGGTATCAACCTTCAGAACTCCCGTATTTCCTGCTGGATCAGAGACGTTTGCCGTAAATACTATTGAAGATTCATTAGTACAAAGAGTTGTTATCTCGCTAATCGCAAAAGTGAACTTACCATCTGTATATGATGCTTTTTCAGGTGTGATAGTACTAATAGAATCTATAGAAAAAGAAATGTTTTTGTACTTATTCTTATCTGTGGAACTGAGTGAAACAAAAAGTTTATCATTGCTACCCAGATCCGTTGATTCTGAATCCGAACTATATGTCAATGTTCCAAAACTAATTGCAGGATAAACCTTAATGCGTGAATCGATCGAATCCGAGTCAAATTTATCCGTTACAGAACCCAGCTTCACACTAAGGTCAAAATCAAGCACTGTCAATTTTGAAACTGAAGCTACTTTTATCTTCAATTCAGGATTGTAGCTGTCTGTATTATTCCATTTACCAATACCTTCACCGATGCTCTTATAGTGATTTCCTTGAATCAAAGCATCCAGCGTATAAGTACCTGCCTCAGCTTCGGATGAGAAGCTCAAAGTAATGATGTCGTCAGTTTTTACAGCTTGAGAATCCTTGTCTTCCACGCCTTCTTCAACAAACTGAGTAAATGACAAGCTCTCCAAAAGTGCATTCGTAGATGTAACAGTTATTGTTCGATCTTTTACACGATCGATTCCGCTCGAGGTCAGAGAAAACGAGGAAGAATCATTATATTCACTTTCCTCTAGCAGCATTTCATCACAGTAATAAAATTCATCATCGATAACCGTGATCAATACCATCTTATGATTAACATATGTCTTATCCAAAGTAAAATCAGCACTAAAAGGCCCAAATGCGACACAGCCCTTTGTCAGATCATAGAAATAATAATCTATATCCAGATTATCAATATCAAAATCACATGTTAACGAAATATTATATTCATATCCGTTAGCCATTTTTCCAGTTCCTACTATAGAATCACCATCTTTTGCGTGAACAATCTCATCTGCAGTTGTTCCTAAAACACTTGTAGAAAAGATAGTTGGAACTACATTTAATTTTTCGTTAAGTTTAAAAGTAAACTCGTTTCCGAATGTATCTTTAGTCTTTACACTGCAATTCTGTATACCCGAATCGGTAAACTTAATATCAGAAACAGTATAGGAACCTGAACTAATATCTTTATCAGCAAACTGTTGAGAATTGATTTTAATGGTACAAGCTTTCAATGGGAAAGCGTTTTTCATTGTTGTATCATCTCTGTCGGAACTGATCGTAACATCAAATGCGTCATCGTCTTCAACAAACTCATAATTGACATCAAACATATCGATTTTGACGAGTGTAATCTGCTCAGAAAATGATGTGCTGCTGGCCAAATCAACATACCAATCACCTTGTTCTAAGGCACTTTGAGCTTCGTTTGAAATAGAGGCGGTATATAGTGTCACACCATCTTTATTATTCTTATATGTCAGATCAATGAGATCATGTGACCAGTCGCCTATATGAAGATTGTTTGTACCATTCGCATTGCCGGAAACATAAAACCAGCCCTTCTTCGAACTGTCAACGTAATAGTAGAATGTTCGTCCCGTATAGGAAGATACATTGGCTTTTGATCCACCAATAATCATTGGTAGAAGAACACCTAACAAGACTCCAACAAAGATTAATGAAATAACTTTCTTTCTCATATTTATACTAACCTCACTCTAAGATCTCAGTAGCATCATCATCGCAAAGGATCTCCGTATAGTCCTCAGATGAACCTAACATCTCTGTGGATTCACTCTGAACAGACATTACGACAGGAACCTGCTTATCTGCTTTTTTATCTGTCTTTTTTTCTGCTTTCTTTACTTTAACTTTGGTACTTGAAGATTTCTTGGCAGGAACATATCTGCGTCCTCTGCCCGAAAAGAATGATATGGACGCATAGACTTTAAAATAGAAAAACAAAATGACCGATATTATCAGAAAAATACCGGATAAGACCAAACCGCCATAAAACATTAGTTCATTCATAACACACTTACTTCCTTATTCACTCTACTAATTATGTCATCTTGGTGATAATATGTAAATTGACATTTTGTTCACATATTTTACATTTGTACATATTTGACTATTATTTTATCAGCTTTTGTGCAACGTGAACACAAGTTTTAATAGGAAGGTATATGAATAATGAAGCGTCTTTCTGAATTTCTCCTAGTTGCCGTTGTTGCAACGTCTATTTTCCCATTCTTCGGAAGTGCATCCGTAAGAGCAGCAGACGGAATAGCCCTTAATTCAACAAATTTCCCTGACAAGAATTTTCTGAATTATGTTTCTGTATTTGATAAAGACGGAAATAAAACTCTAAGTGCCACCGAGATTAAGGAGGCATATTTTATCGAATGCCCAAACAAGCAGATCAAGGACATAACTGGTATAAAGTATTTCACTTCGGCAACTTCTCTGGACATTGCAAATAATCAAATCGAAAAAGTGGATCTAAGCGCTAACACCAGTCTTACAGTATTCGACTGCAGAAATAACAATATCAGCAGTCTTGATGTCAGCAAACAATCTAAATTGACACAGCTTTTTATTCAAAACAACAACATGAGTTCCCTCAATATAGGCAAGAATGCTTCAAGACTTGATACACTGTATTGTTTTGGAAACAAGTTCAGCGAAATGGATATTTCTTTTTACTCCTATTTAGTGGATGCATACAACGGTAAAAAGACCAGTTATATGGGAAACAAAGACCACCCTCTATATAAAGATACCAACGGAAAAGGGGCTTTGTGTTGTGATAAAGATGTCAAGTTCAAGACGATCTGTACCAAGACAAGCATCTCCGAGGGTAAAGGAACCATCACAGAATCATTCGGTTCTTATAGCGGAGACAGCATTTCCATATCTGCAAATCCTGCTTCAGGATACGAGTTTGATCATTGGACAATAATCGAAGGCAATACTCCGACAAAATACACCACATCGACCATAACAATGGTGGCTGACAAAAACAGAACTTGCAATGCCTTTTTCACAGAGAAACAATCTACGCCTGAACCTGACAAGCCTACTAAAGAACCTAACGCTTACGACCTGGTACCTGCAGATTCCGTAAGTCGCGACTACAATTCCGTACAAAATTTCGTGAAGAGACTTTATAAGTACACGTTCGGCAGAGAAGCTGATCAGGACGGTCTTGATTACTGGACAAACATCCTCAACACATATCAGTCTAACGGCGGTGACGTTGCGAAAACATTTATCAACAGTACTGAGTTCAAGTCAATGAACTACACTAATGATCAGTTCGTCGATGTACTCTATACAGTATTTTTCGACAGAGCGGCAGATGATGCAGGAAGAAGCTACTGGCTCGACAAGCTCAACAGCGGTTCGATCAGCAGAACAGATGCAGCAAACTCTTTTGTCAATTCACAGGAATGGGCTAATACATGTGCTTTGGCAGGTATCCTGTCAGGAACACCTATCATATCGAACATTAATATCATGCCGGGAAACTCAGTCATGTTTTTCGGAGAGTCGCTTTATGAGAGAGCTCTCGGAAGAAAGTACGACTCAGCAGGATTGGCATACTGGGCTAGTCTCCTTGCGAGCCATAAAGTCACAGGTGAGCAGGCAGGCGCTGAGTTCTTCCTCTGTCAGGAGATGAAGGACAGTGGTATCTCGAATGACGAATTCGTCACGAGACTCTATATAACATTCATGAATAGAGATCCTGAATCTGACGGATTCGACTACTGGGTATCACTCCTGAATAAAGGAGCAAGCAGAGAATCAGTTGTATACGGATTCACAAGAAGTCCTGAGTTCGTATCAAAGTGCGCTGAGGCAAAGATAATCCCATTCAGATGATCATATGGAAACGAATAAAGAAGCCCGAGTCGATCGTAATCGATTCGGGCTTTGTCTTGCGCTAATTATTCAGCTATCAGTTTGATCTCAAAATCATAGCAGAATGTGCATTCTTTCCAATCGGTATCAGCTCCGCCTTCTCGTGTGATGATCTTCTTTCTATCCTCTTTCTCAGGAGGAATCTTGGCCAGTTTGAGCAAGATATCACAACCTGATATATCAAGTTCTTTAAGGCTGCACTCAGTGATATGAACATCGTACATCTTAGGTGCATAACCCAGATTAAATTCAGTCAAATCGCCGCAATGATCCACATTAAGAAATAGCAGATTATCACAGGCATCAAGATCAAGCTCATTCATCTCAGAGATCTCATAAAGCGACAGAGATTCAAGATTACGGCAGTTGATGATCTCTACCTTAGAAAAAGATGACTCAAACAATTCCACATTCGCCAGAGCCTGAGTATCACATATCGAAAGCTTACCGGCCGAACTACCTGTTATCTTCACATCCTTAAGATGAAGATGATTAGTAAGATTGATATCAGATCCTATCGTGCAATCAGATATATAGAGTTTCTCAAGATTAAAATTCTCGTTTAGTTCAAGCTTCTCAATATCCAGCTCAAAAAGAGACACTTCCTTAAGCTTCGTAAAAAGCTCCATGCCTTTGAGATCCTTAACATTCTGAGTCGGCTTGAACTCAGTTACCTTCTCGAGTTCCTCATCACTCAGCCTCTTATTCTGATCCTCATCATAACGAAGGCTTATATATTCCCTCATCGCCGCATCAGGAAAATGCTCTTCATCTATCGGCAACCCTTTCTTAGAAGCACAACCGTTAAGCAGCATCAGCGAAAAGGCCGATAACAACAGTACTGCTATCTTCTTCATAATGTATCTCCCCTAAAAAAATGAAGTGATATTATTATATCACTTCATTGATTTCCATTACTAAATCAAAGGTAGATTATTAATCTCCATCGTCATCATTCTCAAGGAATTCATTATATTCTTCTATATATGCAACATATTCTTCTTGAGAAAGTTCTGTAACAGAACGACCATTGTGAGTATTAGAATAATGAGTTTCCATTCCATCTCTCCACTGATCATAACTAGCAGCGTTTCCGCCTGGTTTTTCCAAACTTTCCATAACATCCGGATCACTCGGATCGTATACCTGACAAGAATCCGAATGAGATGTACTCTGCTGATAACCTAATCTAGTTTGCGCTTCCCATGGATCCATCATACTTTGATTTGGCATAGAACTTACTGGATGAATAGTACTCGTACTTGTTGATCCATCCACCTGAATATTCGTATCGTAATAGTAAGAACCATAAGAACCAACGTTATCAAAATAATTACCATTAGTTCTATTCTCTTCTTGCTGATCAACCATAGCATTAATCTGGTCATTTCGTTCTTCAGTTTCTCTTATATCAAGCATGCCCTGAGCCACGCCCTGCAAATAATTAGCCGGGGCTAAGAGAGGTGAACCTGTAATAGAATTATATTGAGATCTACCTGCATGATAAGCTTCAATAGCATTAGGCGCATAACCATCTTCAGTAACATTGTCATACCAAGCGCCTTCAATCTCACCTACAGTACCCACGATTGGGACAAAAACTTTAGCATAATCCCAACCAGAAATATTTTGGATATTTGAATTCATATATGCTTCGCTTACCTGATATGATGCTTCATCACATAAAGCTCCAATAGTCGGATCTCCGGTAACTACACAAGTGCTCTGCAAGAAATTATTGTTTCCTTCATCAACAACCAAAGTTCCATACGAATCTTCAACATCATATAGATAGAAACCATGATTAATTGTTCCGTTACTGGTATTACAATTATACGAAATATTAACCGCAGAATCCGGTTCGAAAGTTGAATTCATTGATTCCATAATCGCATGTGTATCAGCGGTTTCAATAGTAAAATTCGCAGGGAATGGAACCTCAACTGTATGAGAAGCATTTGTAAGAGGCATATAATTTTCAGGATCTATTGCGTGCTCTTGCATATAACTTCCGCTCAATTCAACTGGAACAGAGATATAATCACATCTTGTTAGCGTACCGAGAATATTACACATCTGCAAATTATTAACAAATGTAGGATCCATATCATTCAAATTATTTCCATAACCATACGCAATATAATTGTATTGCAGAATAGCATTATAGGAATTCACAAAATAATCTGCGCTATCTCTAAAACGATATGAGATATACGCTAATCTAGTATCTTCATCGTCATAATAAAATACATCATCAGTTGATGAAGGTGCATCATAATCCTGGATTAACATTCCCGTCATTAGGATATTAGTTGCATTTGTATATGCAGCATCAGAATAATCATTAAGTGCTAAATAGTGGTCCGTAGCAAGTATCAAGCCATTTGTTCTATAGGAATAAGCAAGATCTGAAATTGATCCATCGGCTATTAATGCATCATATTCTTCAAAATATGAATTAACTGCTTCTTGATTTAAAGAACCATCAGGATTAGAGAACGTGGTTGCATAATACGTTGACATAGTTACGCCGGCATTTGTAAGAGGTGCACAAGCAGCACAAATTGATGCCGGTGTAGCAGTAGTACCTCTGTATGATCCTACTTCAGCTAAAACATCATGTAGGTTTGTCATAGCGGTATTTACATCTGCAAGAGCAGAACTCACTGAAGCTGAAATATTGTGAACTGATAATCCAGTAGTTTCAACTTCCCCATAAAATGTACTAAGAACACTTCTCAAATGATCAAGTTTGCTTCTAATTAGATAAACGCGATCATAAGCTGAAGTCGCTGCATTTTTACATTCATCCTTAATCCATTGTCTATTACTCTGTACACTAGTAGCAGATATTCCTGAAGAGTAGCTTGTTGTATCTACAGAAAATCGAACAGATGAAATATCTGAAGTAAGTGAATCAGAATAACTGTCCCCGTAATGTCTCATATCATTTTCCGTCCTTGAAAATATTATTAGTTACCCATCGAAGTATTGTCAGCTTCACAAAGGTTGATGTTGTAATTTGCTTTGTGCAAATATTGGCTGGTAGCAGAATACAATGCATTCATATTGCTCATCATACTATCAAATCCGGAAATACAACCATTCAACTCACCTAAAGCTTCGCCTGAACAATTAGTCAAAAAGCAACAATCATAATCCAAATGATGAGAATTCATATCATTATCAAAATTGTCTACTCCAAGACTAAATCCTGCTTGATTTATATTTGGCATAATTTACTCCTCCATCAATCCGTTACAGATGCTGCTAATTGATCTTCTTTATCAATAACATCTTCTTGAAGTAGCGCTATTGCCTCATCAAACAATACATCTGCATTATCGAGAATTGAGAGAATAACATCCATCTGTGCATTTACGCTATCAATAACAGCATGTGCAGTACTATCATCGTCTGTATGAAAACCTGAATTACTTATATCAGTTAAGCGTGACTGATAAGCATCAATTGCATCACGAATCTTAACCGCCTTTCCATCAGACTCACTCATCTTAGGAAAGTTATTGACCACACTAACATCTAATTCTGTAATATAA
>JAGCGE010000342.1 GCA_017649745.1 Clostridiales bacterium
CGTAATAACTGCGGTGCGTATATCCTTCCGCCTTACCAGAAATCAGGAAAGAGTGATTGGTATAAGGGTACTGCCAATGCTATCTTCCAGAACATGGACTTCCTTGATGATTTTAATCCTAAGTACGTTCTTATCTTGTCAGGTGACCATATCTACAAGATGAATTACGCTGCTATGCTTAAGGCTCATATCGAAAATGAAGCTGATGCTACACTTGCAGTTTATGAAGTACCGTGGGAAGAGGCATCCAGATTCGGAATCCTCAATACAAAGGATGACGATGTTATCACAGAGTTTGTAGAAAAGCCTGCTAACCCTGAAAGTAATCTTGCTTCGATGGGTGTATACATCTTTAACTGGCAGGTACTTCGTAAGGCATTGATCGAGGACGAGAATGATCCTGATTCCAATAACGACTTCGGTAAGAATATCGTACCTAAGCTTCTTAATCAGGGAAGTAAGCTCTTTGCTTATCGCTTCTCAGGATACTGGAAGGATGTTGGAACGATCGCTTCACTTTGGGAGACCAATATGGATATCCTTGATAAGCCTGAGGAGATCAATCTTGTTGATAGAGCATGGCGTATCTACAGCCGTAACCCGATCAAGCCTTCACACTTTATCGGACCAGACGCTAAGGTAGTCAATTCTGCAATGACAGATGGTTGCCGTATCTACGGTACAGTTTCTCATTCAGTTCTTTCTGATTCAGTTCTTGTCGAAAAGGGTGCTGTCGTTAAAGACTGCGTACTCCTTCCTGGTGTAGTAGTTAAGGCAGGAGCTCATATCGAACGTTGTATCGTTGATTTCGGAACAGTTATCGGCGAAGACGTTAAGGCAGGAGCAAATGTTGACGGTGAAGGTCCTTACACAAATCATAAGATCTGTTCAGAGGGCATCGTTGTTTTCGAGAGAGGCCTTGTAATTAAGAAGGGCGCTGTGATCCCTGGTAACTCCATGGTTGATCTGGATCTCGAAGTTCCTGAAGACCAGAACGTCATAGAAAGCTCTTTCAGAGTATAAGGGGAAGGAGAATTACTTATGTTTACCAGTGCAATGGGTCTTATATTGGCCGATAACAAAAAGATTTCCTTAGGAGAACTTTCGGGTCCGCGTGCTCTCTCTGCTATGCCGTTTGCAGGAAGATACAGGATCATCGACTTCGTTCTTTCGAATATGGTAAATTCCGGTATCAAGAATATCGGTGTTCTTACATACAACAAATACAAGTCTTTGATGGACCACCTCGGAACAGGTGCTCCTTGGAGTCTTGACCGTAAGACAGACGGACTTCATATCCTTCCGCCTTACGTTAACTCTGAAGCAACGAATATTGCAGGTGATGAGGAGATGGCAGGTATCATCGACTTCCTTAAGACATCACGTACAACATATGTTATCGTTGCTAACAGTAATATCGTGTTGAATACGACATTTGATGATTTCATCAAGTCACACGAGCAGAATAATGCTGATATCTCAGTTATGTATAACAGAGACGGAACGAAGTTCGGAAGTCCTGCTTATATTTTCGATCTTGATGAGAATGGCTTTGTTAAGGATATGCTCTTTAATCCACAGAAGTCGGCATCAAATAAATCCAGTCTTGGTATCATCTGTATTAGAAGAGATCTTCTTATCGATCTCATCGCGAAGCAGATGGCTCATGCTACAACACACTTTGGAGTACACTCTTTCGTTAAGATGTACGATGAGTTGAAAGTCTATGGTTATGAGTACAGCGGTATCGCTTTCAGGATCAATTCCGTAAAGACATATTTCGATGCTTCTATGAACCTCATCGACGAGTCCATAAGAAATGATCTTTTCTGGAGCGGCGAGCCTGTTTATACAAAGATCAAGGACGAGGCTCCTACACTTTATTTCAATAATGCTCAGGTATCTAACGTTATCGTATCCGATGGTTGCAGAATCTACGGAAGTGTTGAAGATTCCGTTCTCTTCAGAGGAGTAACGATATCAAAGAATACGACGATCAAGAACTGCGTTATCATGCAGGATGCTCACATCTCTGAGAACTGTCAGCTTGAGAACGTTATCCTTGATAAGAATGCGATCGTAAGACCGGGAATCAAGCTCGTCGGTCACAGGGATTTCCCTGTAGTAATCGGAAAGGGAGCAGGTATCTGATATGGATAAGATCAAAGTATTATTTGTTTCATCTGAGGTTAGTC
>JAGCGE010000343.1 GCA_017649745.1 Clostridiales bacterium
GCTCTCAGCTTAAGCCGAAGGCAGATGAAAAGGGATTGAAACTTACTTGTGAGGAAACTACTTCGAAGGTCAAGTGTGATCCTAAATGGACATATGAAGCACTACATAACATTATCGACAATGCGATCAAATACACGAATGAAGGCGAAGTCTCAGTATCAGTAAATGAATTCGAGATGTTCGTTAAGATCGATATCAAGGATACCGGAATAGGTATATCCCAAGAAGATCAGACTAAAGTGTTCGGAAGGTTTTCGAGAGGGTCTGATAGCAGTCAGAAAGAAGGAGTAGGTATTGGTCTGTTCCTGGCGCGTGAGATAGTCATGGGTCAGGGAGGATATATATCGCTTAAATCCGAGCTTGGAAAAGGTTCTTGTTTCTCAGTTTTCCTTCCAAGAGCATAAATCTTTCAAAACTGTCATAATCTTTTTTCGAATGGAAAGATTTGAGAAAGAATTGGTTGTGATAATGAGTACAACCAAATAAAACGTGCTGAAAGGAAATCATATGGAAATACTTAGAACAACAGACCTAAAGAAGACTTACGGAAAGGGAGACAGTACCGTTAATGCGCTTAAGGGTGTAGATATATCGATCAATAAAGGCGAGTTCGTCGCTATAGTAGGAACATCAGGAAGCGGTAAGTCCACACTTCTTCACATGCTCGGAGGATTGGACAGACCAACATCTGGAAAAGTGTTCGTTGACGGAACTGATATCTTCTCTCTTAAAGATGAGAAACTTACGATCTTGAGAAGAAGAAAGATCGGATTTGTTTTCCAGTCATTTAACCTCGTTCCGGTACTTAACGTTAAGGAGAATATCCTCCTTCCTCTGGAACTTGACGGTGCAAAGATCGATAAGGATCACATCGATCACATAATCGAGATGCTGGATATCCAAAGTAAGCTCAAGAAACTCCCGTCACAGCTTTCGGGAGGACAGCAGCAGAGAGTTGCGATCGCAAGAGCTCTTGCAGGAAGGCCTTCAGTTATCCTTGCTGATGAACCGACCGGTAACCTCGACAGCAAGACATCACAGGATGTAATGAGCCTTTTCAAGGTAACAGCAGATAAGTTTAATCAGACAATAGTAATGATCACTCATAACGAAGAGATAGCTCAGACCGCAGACAGGATCATAAGGATCGAAGATGGTCTTGTGGTTAATCGTGTATAAATGAGGTGAGATCATATGAACGTCAGAAATAATAAAGTCATCCGAAGACTGAGCAGAAGATCGCTCATGGCTTCGAAAAAACAGAACATTATAACGATCTTCGCGATAATACTTACATCGGTTCTTTTTACTTCACTTTTTACAGTTTATTTCTCGCTTGATAAGACGATCAAGCTTCAGGATCTTAAGACGGTCGGATACAGCTGTCATGCGATGATATCTAATCTTGAAGATGAGAAGATAGAAGGTATCAAGACTGATTCAAGAGTTAAAGAGACAGGTGAGTTCTTAACTATCGGTAATATGGAGATAGTAAGAAACCAGCAGATAGCATACCTCGATGATACGGCTGCTAAATTTTCTTTCTCATATCCAGTTGAAGGAAGCATGCCGAAGGAGAAAAACGAGATCGTTCTCAGCAAGAATGCCCTTGATGCTCTGAAGATCGAGAAGAAGATCGGTGCGGATGTTAAGCTCGATGTTGAATTTACTGATGCAGCCGGAGAAAAGGTTGTATTAGACGATACCTTTAAGTTGTCAGGTTGGTCTGATAATTCTGCAAGTTACATCTGTGTGTCAGAAGAATACGCAAGAGATTATCTTACAGAAGTAAGTAACGGTAATCCGCTTGCTCTCAGAAAAGGTATCATGCTTACGCTTGATTCTGATAAAAACGTAGCTCCGTATTGCACGATGCTCATGGAAGATCATGATGTCGAAGACCGTTATGTCTTTGTTAATCCGGTCTATGATAAGAGTGCGGATACGATAGGAGAAGAAGGCATCGTTTCTATCGTTGTATTCATCCTCCTCATCTTTGTTACGGGATTCCTGATCATCTATAACATCTTCCAGATCACAGTGGCCGGCAAGATCCGTAATTACGGTCTTCTTAAGACAGTAGGCGTAACTGCAAAACAGCTCCGTAAGATGATCTTAGGTGAAGCATTTATGCTCTGCATCGTTGGTATCCCTGTCGGACTTTTCGTTGGATATCTTATAGGTAACAACCTGATGCCTGTCATTATGAGCAATACAACATATGGCAACAGCATAGAGATAGTAAGCGGATTTAATATCCTTGTCTTCCTCGGAGCAGCATTGTTCTCAGTTGCGACAGTTTATCTTTCATGTCTTATCCCTGTTCGAAAAGCATCCAAGGTTTCGCCTGTGGAAGCACTCAGATTTACAGATACAAAGGTTTCCGGAAGACCTCACAGCGGTAACCGAGCAAGCATCCCGATGATGGCATTGTCTAATCTCGGAAGGAACAAGAAAAGAACTGCAATGGTCCTTCTTTCTCTTTCACTTGCGCTCGTAATCTTTAATTCGGTTTGCGCTCTTCTCGGAAATATCGACATGAACTCTTATGTTCAGTCATCAGCTCCTTCAATGGACTTTACGATTTCCAGTCCTGAATATTTTGTTGGAAGCGTTGGAAACGGTCTGACAGATGCAGAACTTGAAAACATCAACTCTCATATTGACAGCAGCGTATCAGGTAAGGCATATCTTCCTGCAAACGAGCTTGTTACTTTCACAGGAAGCAACGAGAAGACAGCTGTAGTAGTCGGTATCGACGACAGCCTTATCGATCAGATCAAAGTAACTGACGGAGACCTGAACGATCTTAACGAAACAAGCGTTGTCCTTACTTCTGATTCAGGTTATAAGGTCGGCGATACGATCAGTCTTTCATACATGACAAGATACGGACTTAAGGAAAAGACAACAGGCGAGATCGTCTTCCTTGACACGGATCCTATCCCTGAAGATGTAAGTAATTACGAGCCTTACTCAGAAGAGAACACTGTCGAATACGAAGTTTGTGCACTCACAAAACAAGTTCCAAGCAGCTTCTCTGCGAAGTTCTCTTTCACCGGCGACTGCTATAACATGATCATGAGCAAAGACGGTATCTCTAATCTTACAAATGATGATCTTGTTAATCAGTGCCTTTGCATCAATGCTTCAAGTGACGAAGCTGCTGAGGCTGCCGAGAAGTACCTTAGCGAACTTACTAAGGAAGATTCTCATATCGAGTACAGCAGTATCGAGACAGTCCGCCAGGAGTACAGAAGGCTTGAGGACACGATCACAAAGATCGGTTTTACTCTGGCGATCGTAATTGGCCTTATCGGTATACTTAACTTCATCAATGCAGTTATGACAAGTATCCTTTCTAGAAAACACGAACTTGCGCTCCTTAGAGCAGTTGGTATGACATCTAAGCAGCTTAAGAGAATGCTCTTCACAGAAGGTTTCTACTACTCGATATTAACGATAATTACAGCAGTTCCGTTCTGCCTTATCATGAATATCCTTATCGGAAATATCGCACTGTTCTGGCTTTCAGATACACTGAAGATAGTCTTGTGGCCGATCCTCCTGATCCTTCCGATATTCGCATTGCTCAGTTATGTGATCCCTAATCTTGTATACGGAAGCGTGAAGGGAAACAGCATTATAGATGATCTGAGGGTAACAGAATGACCAAGTGGTCAATAGAATTGTGATAGAACCTGCCACAATTGAGGTCATTTGTAACCAAAAAGACAAAATATATTGTTGTTAATTTCTGTCAAATGTGCGAAACTGAATATGAGATTATGTCAAAATTGTGACATAAATATTGACGGGGAGACTTTTGATGGGAACTATCTTAACAATAGCGGAGTCATTCGCTAACGGCAGTTTTGATATGGGTTCGGATATGCGCACAGTAGATGCGTTCGGATTCGAGTGTGTTCCTTTTGCTGTCAATGATTGTACGAGACTTGAAGTCGCATCAGCCATGAATGAGATCTTTGCACAGGGCAGTAACCTCCCAAGTGCAGTTAAGGTCGGATTCATAACTAAGGCAGAGGTTGTCCTGGGTGTTGCAGAACGACTTAAGAGATACAAGGTCACGAATATCGTCGTAGATCCTGCTATCATCGCTGATGACGGAAGCATCCTTGTTACTGAAGATGTATTCGTCAGCCTTTCGAATAAGTTGTTCCCGCTCGCGGCTATCCTTACTCCTAACCCGTACGAAGTCGAGCTTCTTGCAGGTATGGAAGTTCATAGTGAAGAGGATCTTGTTAAGGCATCTACTTCGCTCAGCCTTCGTTATAAGTGTGCGGTATTCGTTAAGGCATATAACCTGTTTGGAGTCGATCTCCTTGTAGGCGGAGAGCAGTATTGCTGGATGCAGAGGGGCGATGAAGATCAGTCAGACACATATTCATTCTCAACTGCATTTGCATGTCAGCTCCCTAACTGTGAGAGCCTTGAACAGGCAGCTATAAGTGCTAGTCAGTTCGTATTCGGTGTAGTCGAAGAAGAGCCGGCGCAGAAGAAGGATATTCCTTTCTCACTTACTCCTAAGACTCCTGAGGCTTCAAGATTTGATATTAAGCCTATGCAGCAGGAAAATGAGGTTCTTAAGACGACGACAGGTCTGTCGACTGACGGTGAGAAGCAGCAGATGGCAGTTCAGTCTAAGGCTTCTGCTCCTGCAAGAGATCATGAGGTTGTAGTTGATGTCGATAACTTCGCACCTGAACCTGTCATTAACGAATCTCTGAATAAGAGCCTTCAGGAGTTGAGAGCTAAGCTCGATAAACTTCGCTGAGAAGATGATAAAGATAAAACAAACTGTTAATGATACACGTAGCGGTGGTCGTTAACAGTTTTCTTTATGTTAGAATCAATAAAAAAGTTTACAGGAGTACATATGACGCGTCTTTTTGTAGAAGATGATCTTTCGTCAAGAAGTGAGTTTTCGCTTAATGAGGAAGATTCCAGATATATCTCACAGGTCTTGAGGATGAGAGCAGGAGAGGAAGTAACCGTAGTTGACGGCAATGGCCTCGAATGCCTTTGTGAAGTCTTTTCTCTCTCGAAAAAGGAAGTTACCCTTAAGATCGTCGATAGGCACGAGAATAATACCGAACCGCCGTATAAGGTGACGCTTTTTCAGTCAGTTTCAAAAGGCGAGAGGATGGATCTTACTATCCAGAAAGCAACCGAGCTTGGAGTTTATGAGATCGTTCCGGTATTGTCCGAAAGATGCGTTGTAAGGCTCGATCCAAAGGATTCCAAGAGCAAGATCGACAGATGGCAGAAGATCGCTTTGGAAGCTTCAAGACAGTCAGGAAGAGGAATAGTCCCAAAGATCACTTCACCTGTTAGCTTTGACGAGGCTCTTTCTATGATCGAGAGCTTCGATCTTACTGTTTTCCCATGGGAAGAAGAGAAGGACAAAGGCCTTAAGACAGCGCTTCACGAGTTCAGAGGAAAGACGATAGCCGTGTTCATAGGACCTGAGGGTGGATTCGAACAAAGTGAGGCAGATGAAGCACAAAGCAGAGGAGCTTTAAGAGTAACGCTCGGACCTAGGATCTTAAGGACTGAGACTGCAGGCGCTGCCGTATTGGCGATGATAGTCTACGAATCTGAAATTTAACGATTGTTTAAAACGCGCATGAGTATTATAATACGCGGGTATATATTATAAATAAATGAGGTGAATCATGAGATACGCAGCACAGAAAGGAACAAGAGACATTTTGCCACAGGAGATCTTCCGCTGGCATAAGGCAGAAAGGACTTTCGCCGATGTCTGCCATTCCTACGGCTACGAGGAGATAAGAGTCCCGACATTCGAGCAGACAGACCTTTTCCA
>JAGCGE010000344.1 GCA_017649745.1 Clostridiales bacterium
AAGATGTGTATAATTCAAAAGAACAAATGTTTGAAGAGGGTTAAATGGCTGTTAATAAGGAAATCTATATCGGTATCGATCCGGGTTATGCGATCACGGGTTACGGAGTGATCGAGAAGGTCGGGAATAAACTTAATGCGCTTGATTATGGAGTTATCTCTACAAAGCCTAATGTTGAGTTTCCTGATAGGCTCTTAGCCATCAATACCAGGATCGCTGCATTACTTGAATTCTATAAGCCTAATTGTATGGCTGTTGAGGAACTCTTTCTTGGACATAATAAGACAACTGCTATTGGTACGGCTCAGGCGAGAGGCGTAGTAATAGTTGAGGCTGCCAGAGCCAATATTCCTGTATACGAATTTACACCTGGACAGATAAAGCTTGCTGTAACAGGTTACGGTAAGGCTGATAAGAATCAGGTTTCACAGATGGTCGTAAGGCTTCTTGGACTTAAAGAGATGCCAAAGCCTGATGATGCTTGTGACGGTTTAGCTGTTGCGATCTGTCTTGCTAATACAGGTATTCCGTTTGCTGAACGTGCTGTATCAGGTTATCAGTACGGCAGATATGGTAAGAGAGAATTTATTTAACGAGGTAATTTATGTATTCATATATCAAGGGAACATTAGTAAAAAGAACAGATGATCTTATCGTAGTAGAGAATAATGGTATAGGATATGAGATCATATGTCCGTTCCTTATGTCTTCAGAGCTTGGTTCATGCGGTGAAGATGTTGTTATATATCTTTATCAGAGTGTTAAGGAAGACGATATCTCATTATTCGGATTCACATCTCAGGAACAGAAGGATATGTTCCTTTTACTCATTACTGTAAGCTCAGTCGGACCTAAGAGTGCTATGTCTGTATGCTCACAGATCAAGCCGGATAAGCTCGCTCTTGCTGTTATGAATGGCGACGTTAAGGAATTGACTAATGTTAAGGGTCTTGGTAAGAAAACGGCTGAGAGGATCATTTTAGAGCTTCGTGATAAGCTTAAGAAGACTGCTTCAGGATCTAAGACATCAGCAGCTGCTGTTATCACATCTAATCCTGAAGATGCCGGTGTTTTCGAAGATGCTGTTAATGCTCTTATGGTACTCGGATATAAGGAAGAAGATTCAAGACAGGCAGTGTCTTCTTCTTATACGGAAGGCATATCATTGCAGGAACTCATTAAGAATTCTCTTAAGAAGATGGTAAGGTAATTATATGGATTTCAATAATTTCGGCGATTTCGGTGAAGAAGATCGAATCATAGGTAGACAGAAACAGTTTGATGACAGAGATGAGAAGAATCTCCGTCCGATAACTCTTGATGAATACTGCGGTCAGGAGAAGGTTAAGACTAACCTTAGGATCTTTATCCAAGCCGCTAAGAAACGCGGTGATTCATTAGATCATGTTCTTTTATATGGTCCTCCTGGTCTTGGTAAGACAACTCTTGCAGGTATCATCGCTGCTGAGATGGGCGTAGGTCTTCATATAACAACAGGACCGTCTATTGAGAAGGCAGGTGATCTTGCTGCTATTCTTACTAACCTTAATGAGAACGAAGTTCTGTTCATCGATGAGATCCACAGACTTAATAGAAGCGTTGAGGAAGTACTATATCCTGCTATGGAGGACTATTGCCTTGATCTTATGATCGGTAAGGGACCATCTGCCAGATCCGTTAGACTTGATCTTCCTAAGTTTACTCTTGTAGGAGCTACGACGAGAGCAGGAATGCTTTCAGCGCCTTTAAGAGATCGTTTCGGAATGATCCACAGACTTGAACTTTACGAGACGTCTGAATTGATGGATATCCTTAGAAGAGATAGTGAACTTCTTGGTATTAAGATCAGTGAAGATGGTCTTAGAAATATTGCTTCCAGATCCAGAGGAACACCTCGTATCGCTATTAGACTTCTTAAGAGAATGCGTGACTATGCGTCATTCCTTGAGAAAGATGAGATTGATAAGGAAGTTTCTGATTACGGACTTAAGGCACTCGATATCGATTCTATCGGTCTTGATTCTATTGACAGAAGGATCCTTATGACTATATCTGATATCTTTGGCGGCGGACCAGTTGGACTGGATACACTTGCTGCTTGTACAGGTGAAGATCCGATCACTATTGAAGACGTTTATGAACCGTTCCTTCTTCAGAATGGATTTATTGCTAAGACTCCTCGTGGAAGAGTCCTTACAAAGCGTGCTTTTGATCATCTCGGCATTCCGATCCCTAAGGGCTTTTTAGAGAAGAATACAATGGCAGGTGAGTGATATGTCGATGCTTTTACATGCTTGTTGCGGACCTTGTTCCATGTATCCTCAGAAGGTATTGAAGGATGAGGGCATATCCTATGATATGTTGTGGTTTAACCCTAATATCCATCCTGAATATGAGTGGAACAGAAGGCTTGAGAATCTTAGGTTAGCTGCTAAGCATTATGGTGTAGATCTTCTCGAATATGGTCTTTGTATGCAGGATTATTGGGAAGAAGGTGCTTATCTCGAACAGTTTCCTAGCAGATGTCATATGTGTTATGACATTCGAATGGATATGACTGCTAAACTTGCAAAGGAAAAAGGCTATGACTCTTTTTCTACGACTCTTCTTGTAAGTCCGTATCAGCAACATGAGACTATCATTAAGACATGTGAAGAGAAGGCATCTAAATATGGTGTCAGATTTGCTTATTATGATTTCAGGGAAGGCTTCCGTGAAGGTCAGGATATGGCACGAGAGATCGGTCTATACAGACAGAAGTATTGCGGTTGTATCTTTTCGCTTAATGAATCGAAGTTTAAAGAGAAGATACTTAAGGGAATGGTTTAATTATCTTCCTTTATATTCTTTGGCTCTATAGCGTCCACAACGATTGAATAGTATTGTTCGTAGATAACCATACCAGGTTTAGCTTTAGGTATCTTTTTAACATGCGATACAGGGCAGTAATCGATCTCTGTTTTTCCCTGATGTTCTTCAATAGCTGTAGCTCTTGAATAGAACGCAGCAGCCTGTGCAGCTTCAATAACTGCATTATCTGACGGGAATTCTTCACCGGGATGAGACTTAAGGATAACATGTGTTCCAGGAAGATCCTTTATATGGAACCACCAGTCTGTCTTATCAGCAACTCCGAATGTCAGTCTGTCATTTTGGATATTGTTTCTTCCACAGTAGCATTCATAACCGTCAGAAGTATAGAACCTCCTGTAAGAGAGAGGTTTAGATACCTTTTCTTTGTTCTTCTTGTTGTTATTCTTCTTCTGCTGAGCGATCTTAGCTGCATTTCTAAGTGCCCTTGATGAAGCCTTACCGGATTTTGATACTCCGACAGTCTTATTAGGATCTCCATTATTGATAATCTGTTTCTTCTTGGACGAGGATTCCTTAACAAGCTCGCTTTGGACTTCCTCTTCGCAAGCTCTTATATCTTCATCATTAGAAGCAGCAAGGATCGCGGTCTTTATGGATCTTAGATAATTGAGCGCCTGTTCATCGTCCTGAATATAATCAGATGATAATTCGAACTTGCGCTTTGCTTTTCGAAATCTTCTGAAGTATTCCTGAGCGTTATCGGCAGCATTCATTGAAGGATCAAGCTTGATCCTGATATCTCTGCCAAGTTCATCATATATATTGGTGCAGACAAGTTCAGTGTCCTTGTCTTTGATCATATATGTATAGCAAAGTATATTGTCACCAATAGTCTTATATTCGTCGGCTTTCTTGCCTTCCTCATAATCGTTTATATGTATCTCGTATTTCTTTGTAGCGTGTACGAGAGCATTATTTACGATCGTAAGAAGACTGCTTCGCTTATTCTCGAAATCGATGTTGGAAAGCTTAGAGTCATAGTAAAGATCTATTGCATCTGAGATCGAATCTAAGGCTTTAACATTCTCATATCCCTTTAGTTCAATGAAACTGAAATCTCTTACTTCCTTTTTCGAAGTAAAAGCAACAGAAGGCCTGTAAGTCTTATTCTTTATCTCTTCGAAAAACAACTTAAGAACTTCTTTTAATTCATTCTTTTCGCTTTCGGAAAGGTTCTTAAATGGAGTCTTATCGTCGATCGAAGTCTGATTGATGATTTGATTGACCAAAAGAGGGGAGAGACCTTTTATGGAGTTAAGAAGACACTTTGCTATAGGACGGCCTTCTTCAGATTCGATGACAGGGAAGATGCCGTCATTTAACATATCAAGGGCTTTTTCGGCATTGATCTTGTCTTGTGACGGCGGATATTCATAAGTTCTTGCAGGCATGACTTCACGTATCCTGCTTATGCTGAAATCTACATGGATCGCACTATCTATGATCCTTCCGTTACTGTTAACGAGAATAAGGTTGCTGTAACGACCCATAAGCTCGATAATGAGCTTCATTTCCTTTGTATCATGGAGTTCATCTATCGTGAGGAATGATATCTCCATTATTCTTTCGTAATCCGGACAATATATCGAAGAGATCTTAGCGCCTTGCATGTATTTTCGTAGAAGCATGCAAAAAGACGGAGGCATCATAGGATTTTCCCTTGTTGTCTCCGTGAAATGGATTCTCTGAGATGTCGGATCGAATGAAATAAGGAGTTTACGATTACCGTTAGAAGTTCTTATGTGAAAGAACAGAGTATATTTATCCGGCTGAAAGATCTTGTCGATCCTTGTGCCTTGAAGTTCGCTATTAAGCTCGTCGCTTAAGAGTTTACAGGTGATTCCGTCAAGAGGCATATCTATTAGTATCCTCGCTGTCGGTTGTTTCTTTTTTGCCGGATCTGGAAGTCGAGATAGCTAAGATGATAACTAATACTACGGCTACAAGAATTATCTCTATACCCATGATCTTAAAGAATTTATCATAGTGATTAAGTGAGATAAGAAGATCTATACCAAATACAACTAAAATGACCAATATAGTTATAACAGGTTTAAAGAACCTGCTTCTCGAAAAAGCATGGAAATAATCAACGGAATTACTTTTGTTTTCGGTGATTATCGGTTCCTGCTTCCTTGGTGGTGCTTTTTTAGTTGTATTAGCAGGCTTCTTGGAAGCCTGCTTTTTTGTAGTAGTTCTTTTCTGTTGTGCCATAAATAAGATTAATTATTGATTCCTTCGATCTTTTCGCCCTTTTCTCTGAGGATCTTCTTGATCTTCTCAGTAGGATTGATGAGGTTAGAGAGGGAAGAGTCGTGGTTGATAGCGTCTATGAGCAATGCGACAAACTTACACATATTAACGTCAGCAAACCATGGAGCTTCAAGGAGCTCAGGTCTTCTGTAGATGAGGTTGGTAGCAAAAACTTTATTAATGATGCCTTCCTCATAAGCTTTATTGAAATGATCGATTCCTTCTGTGAAAAGACCGAAAGTAACTGCGCAGTAAACATTACGAGCGCCTCTGTCTTTCATCTCTCTTGCGATATCGAGCATTGAATCACCGGATGAGATCATATCGTCAACGATGAGGATATCCATACCCTCAACTGAATCACCAAGGAACTCATGAGCGATGATAGGGTTTCTACCATTTACGACCTTTGTATAGTCACGACGCTTGTAGAATGTTCCAAGAGGAACTCCAAGGATAGAAGCGAAGTACATAGCTCTTGAGATACCGCCTTCATCCGGTGATATGATCATGAACTTACCATTAGAGAAGCTTAAGTCAGGGATCTGACGATACATTTCTTTAATGATCTGGTATGTAGCAGGAAGGCTCTCAAATCCTGAAAGCGGAATAGCATTAGAAACACGCTCATCATGTGCATCGAATGTGATGATGTTTGCTACACCGAGGTTATAGAGTTCTTCAAGAGCAAAAGCACAGTCCAAAGATTCACGGGAATTTCTTTTGTGCTGCCTTGACTCATATAAGAAAGGCATAATGACGTTGATTCGACGTGCTTTACCTGAACAAGCAAGGATCACACGCTTAAGATCCTGATAATGATCATCAGGGCTCATTCTGTTGTCCTGACCAAACATCTTATAAGTACATGAATAGTTCATTACATCACTTACGATGAAAAGGTCATGACCTCTTACGGAATTAAGTACAACGGCTTTACCTTCACCAGAGGAGAATCTTGCATTGTCTACCTGTATCCTGTAATCATTTCTGAAAAAGCCCGGATACTTGGAAACGATAGCCTCCTGTTGGTATTCAGAACGTCTCTTATTAAGATAATAGTTGACCTGTTCTGTGAATGCTACACTTCCTTTGAGTGGGATAAGACCGATAGGACCTACTGGAGCCATCGGGTTGTCGCCGTACTGATTGTAGCGGGAATAGGATTTCTCATCATTTGGAACTGAAATCATACTTCACCTTAGCCTTTCGTTAATGTTTGTCGCATATATATCTTTAAACACCGTTTCTAGTGTAAAAAGTCAATAGATAATATCGTCAATAAACTCATCGATCCTTATCTGGTCAAGGAATTCCCTGATCCTGGATGTTGAATTGATAAGGTTACTGACTGACTCGTCAACGTTAAGAGCATCAATGATGCGCGCAACGTATGGAGTGAGGTTAACATCCACATACCATTCTTTTTCAAGAA
>JAGCGE010000345.1 GCA_017649745.1 Clostridiales bacterium
CGTACTTGAAGCGACCTTGCTTACCGTATCTGTGCCCTTTTCCATAGTAATGGTCTCGCCTATCAAATCTTCATCTACTGTAAGATTGATTGTACCGAAAGTGATTGTCTTACTACCACTACCGCCACTCGTTGCTGATGAAGTGATTGTAGTATCAATATCGAGTCCATCATACGTTACCGTTATCGTGTACGTTGTTGATGCTTGATGCAAAGCAAATACAACAGCCGTACTTCCTGCGCCTGTACCTGTGTATGTCTCATCTCCACCATCTGTTACTATGATTGAACTTCCTGTCAGAGCATAAACATTAAGAGTATATGAATAATGCTCATCATGTATCACGTAGTCTTTTACTGTATCGACTGTGACTGTTCTTACTGCATCATCGCCATAAATGACCGCATGAACTGTATACACACCATAAGCAGGAACATCGCATTGCCATATTCCGCTTGATGTCTGTGTAGGTACTATAACGCTTGTGTCGGGGCATACTACTGTAACTGTCGAGCCTGCTTCTGAAGTGATTTTGAAATGCGGTAATAGTCCACCTTCATCTTCGGTGTTTATCCACATTCCGCTTTCAGAATCATACTTCGCTATCTGTCCGTCTTGTAAGTTCGTGAAATTAGTATCGCTCAATCCATAAAAAGAAGACCCAGTACCATGTAATGCCCACCATTTAGCATTATTCTCATAAGTAGGATCTGAACTAGGAACTGGCTGTCCACTTCTCTCACCTACAGCCCACGCTTCAGAGTCAAGAGCACTAGCATCTGCATCTCTTGCGCTCTGACTAGCGTGTGATTCAGCTGTCTCCGCACCAGTTTTAGCGCTTACGCAATCAGCTAAATAATTAGGCTGTAATTTATCACCAGTAATAGAACCGCTAACAATTGATGCTGTTATGGTCTTGTTTCCACTTACATCTGTAGTTGTCGTGAAATCAATCTCAGAACTGTCGTTGAAAGTGTACAGTTTAATAAGGCTAGCTATATCACAAGTGTAGGTCGTTCCATCAGCAGTTGTCATTGTAATAACACCATACTCATCCATACTGAAGTCAACCGGAATCTTTTCAATGTTTAGATCAGCTGTGAATGATGTGTTATTCCAAAATGTGAACGTAAATACACCTGTTTCGATATCATATGCTACAGTTTTAACAGTCTGTAACAAATCACTTTGATTTGCCTTTGATGTATCGAATGTAACAACTCGATTATCGATGGTATCCAAAGCTGCATCCATAGCGTTTAAGTTAGTTTCATTTATTGGTGTAGCTATCGATGGCTCGTTCTGCCAATTAATCCTTGAATATGTTTTATTCATAACTTAACTCCATTCTTTGTAACCATAATCTTTAACAGCTTCTATATACTCATCGCCTTGCGATTCTATTGTATCTTTTGGTACTCTTATGCCTTCGTAAGTACGTCTAAATATAAACGACTCTATACCTCCAGTTAAAGTAAGGAGCGCTATTCTATCACCAACTTCCAACCAAGGCATACCTACCATTTTTATTTCGCTTGGTGTATAACCCATGTTGTTGATACGGCTATACATGTTTTCAAGCATGAGCTCTATTTCTGGTTGTGAACCAAATTCATATTCTGATTTCTCGTTACAATAAAATATGTTATCGTCAATTAAGTATGTGTTTTGGTTTTTCTGATCACCAACGTACTCCCACTCAACAATACTTTTATCAGAACTATCAAGGGTTCTCTTAACTATCTGTATCCGGCCAATGTTTTTAACAGAATAGTCTTCACTATCTGCTGAAATATAATTACCCATAGATACCATTCCACCATCAAGACCTCTAGGATAAATGTTGTCTGCTGGGTATAAAGTTTCGGAAGGATATAAACCAGATTTTGTACAGTATTTGAATGCTGGTAAACCAAAACGGTCTATATGCAAGAAACAACCAGTTGGCTCGAGTATCGATCTAACAACATCTCTTGCTGAAATATTACTGTTATAGGTTGCTAACTCTCCGGTTCCATAGTTGTAATAGAATAGACATGTACTTGCGTTCATTAAGTCATAAGACTTTTCAACTCTAGAGAGTTTGTAACTTAACGCTAGAGGATTTACTCTTGAACCATTGTAATCCGTCCATAATGGTGCATAAATATTAAAGCTTACACAATTAGGTGATAACATGAAGTAATCGTGATTATTAACCACAAATTTGTGTGTATCACCACTACTTAAAGTTTCCTCGATATAAACCTCAGCTTGATTATAGATTCCTCTTGCATACGGATCTACTCGCTCTAAGTAGACATCAATATACATTTCAAGCTCGTCTAACGTGTAGTCGTGCTCTATATCAACAACATATGGTTTAGTAACGTCTATATCAGATGAAACTGTTTCAACAAATAATCTAATATTAACGTCTCCTCCATCGCCCATACCTATAGTGTAATTAGAAGATGTAAACTCTGATACACTTCTAGTCGCAAGAACTGTTTCTTCATAGTTTGAACGCTTATCTATTCCTAGATATGACATAATATTCCAATATGAAGAAAATATTTGTCTTGTGTACTCGTAGCCATATCTTACTGGGTATTGCATCGTATTCACGGCATACATATACATCGTGCACCAGTCACCAGCATTGAGACTTAAATATATAAGATCATCGTAACCTGTTATTGTAAGTCTTTGAGCTTCTGCTCTATGGTTCTTTTTAATGTTAGTTACCAAAAAGCGACCTAGTGGAACTCCAGAGCCAAGATCAACATACTTCCAGACATCAATTCCTTTGTAATCAAGACAATCATCAGCATCCCATACAGGATAATCTCGCCAATATAATTCATTGGTTAATGCAATTTGCACGTCTTTTATTTCAACAGTGTAATCGAATCTTGTTCCAGCAGGGTATCTATTACCGTCTTCATCAAGAAATCTGTATACTATTTTAGAAATCTCATAAATTTTTGGTAATACATAACTAGAACGAGGGTCCGGTTTTAATGCTCGCCAATCATATAAATCGATGAAATCTTCTGTTATTTCAGATACTAAAAAGCTATTATAGTTATTCCAAGAAACTTCTTTGTATTCTCCATCGCCATAATAGTATCTTATCCAAAAAAGAATTCTATATGGTCTTGTTTCTGTTGAAAAATTGGAAAGCGTGAACTTTACTCTCATTTTGGTAGCTAACCAAATCTTATCAAATTTCGCCATTTCATCAGCATTTAAGTTTGTTGCTAAACTATGCTCTGATGTGTTCATTTGCCAACTCAAATCTGAATTAGCATAAGAATATGTTTGTGTCGCATTTATAGCTCTCGTTCCTGCGCTTTTATACCAATTTACTCCTTCTAGAACTTTATCTGGATCAACCACATTAATTCTTGGATAAATATAACGATCTTTCCAATTGTCAAATCTATCTCGAACTGTGAACTGACATGTAGAAGCCTCACATGCACCAAATTTGAGATTATCGCCACTTGAAAGCGACTCAGTTTGGTTGTAGGCCTCAAACTCAACATCAGAATTTGTAATATCAGCAATTGGTAATGTATAGCCTTTGTAAATTACATCTGCTATTTCTTGACCTTGTCTTGCAATACTTTCACCTAGATAAGGTACATTTTCTTCTAACTCGCTTGCGCTATAAGCCACATCTGATAATGAAACTTGTAATTCCTTAACATCGATAGTCCAATCCATTGTGACATCAGCAAAGAATGTTAAATAATCTATCCACTGTATTTTTCCTGTTTGTATTCGTGAATAAACTCTAACACCTGTCGTGGTTATGGCACTTAAAATAGAACTATCTGTCAAATCAACTTCGTAATTGAACTGTGGGGAATCTCCCGATGATGTATTATAAATGACAAACCATATCTTACTAGGCATAACATTGTATGATACAACTTTAAGATTAAAAGAAACATAAATATAAGACCCGTAGGACTGGTAATCTACAACCGCATCATCGTTTCTGATGTCTGTCAAAAAATCAAAACTATTTTGTATAGTTTTTGTAATTGGAGTCTCATTTATGTTACCAGTATAGAAATTAATCTTGTCGTATGTATTTTCCCTAGGTGGTTCTGTTTTAATGACAAGTTGTTTATCACTACTATCAGTTAAAAACGCTTGTCTTACTTCTTCAGAAATATTAAGCATTTACCTCTCCTCCAATGAAACAGTAAATCCTGGATCTCTGTCCTCGCTTATAGCCGGAACATAGTTTTTCAATTTGAAGTCAATGAAAGCGTTTATTGTTTTTGTTGTGTTTTTGTTGTTTATATAAACAGTACAGTTAATTGTACCGGAACCGTCAGTGTTAAAACTTAAGGGGTTCGTGAGTAAGTCTATAAAATATTCATGATCCTGAATAGAATAGAACTTAACATCAAACGACCCCTTAACTTTTGTCCTTATTCTCGATCGATGGGCGAGACGGTTTGCATCTTCCCATGTTTCATAAACGTCTTCTTCATTGACATCCCAAGATCCAAGTATTATAAATCTCGTAATATCAGCGTTAGCTTGGTTTATTACCATTAATGGACTTTCTGTCATCGTCCCGCCCTCCTGAGAAATTATGCTAGAGGTGCGTAGCCTGTAGATTTTATAAATCTTCTATTCTCCTGTCTAACCAGTCTGAATACACCGGCTGCGTCTCCTTCCAGCGTTACATTTACTTGTGTATTATTTGACTGACCTGCAATATTAACCGCATCAATTATAGATTGAGTACGTTTAGCATTTGCGATTTCAGCCAAAGCCTTCTCATCTTCTTTAACCAGATTAGAGTATTTCCTACCCGAATTAATCTGATCAGCTAAACCTGTAGAAGTATTAGCGAATTGAGAAGTTATGTCGTGATCTTTGTCTATTAGAGCACTAATATCATCAGCACCCTGTATTACATTAGACAAATCCATAACTGGTTCTATTGTTGGACTGAATGTCATTGATCCGTCTGAAATATCACCAGCTAGTTTAAGTGAATTAGCTATTGACTCTGTAACAGAGTTTGCAAACTTAGTTGCTGCGGCGTCAGCTTTAGAAGCGTTCTGGGTAATACCATTGGTAACACCTTGAACAAGCCACATACCTGACTGTGCACCCTTCTTTGATGGTGAATGACTATCAAAACCTTTCTGTGAGTTCATGCTACTTACAACATTCGAAGCAAAATTAGCAGCCTCCTGCATAGCCTGGTATGCCCAGCTACTCTTGAACCCTTCTATGAAACCACTAATTAGGTTTTCAGCAGCTCTTTTGAAAGGCTCAACGAAACCTAATACTGCATCTACTGCTTTTTGTACAAGGTTCGTTATCTGTTTCTTAACGTTGTATTCACCGTTCTCTATACCCTTTCTTGTTTCCTCAGTCATAAGGAAGCCAAGAGGAGTAAACTTAACAAGCCACTGAGTAATAGCCTGTATTATAGCGTCCATCAAATTGTCAACAGCTTTAATAAGTTCACCGTTATTGTTTCTTATAGCATCAGCCATACCGTTAATCAGAGATATAACACATTTGTATCCTTCATCTACGATTCTAGGTATGTTCTCTGAAATAGCATTTAAGAAAGCTATCATTAATTCTGTAGCCTTTTCTGCTAATGCCGGTACGTGCTCTACCAATATGTCTAGTAATGTTTCTACTAGTGTAAGGAAAGCTTCACAAATATCAGGAGCTGCTGTAACTATTACGTTAAGTATTGTCTCCAGTACTGCTAATATAGCTTCGCCAAATACTGGTGCATACACTTTAATGTTAATCAGTAACTCTGCTATAGCCTCCATAACCTTGTCTACTATAATAGGAAGCAAGTTCAATAGAGCTTGAGCTAATGTATCTAGCACCGCAACCACCATTGGTAATACGGCAACCACAGCTTGTATACCTGCTGCAAAGAATGTTAGACCAGCGCCAGTTGCAAGTAAGCCTGCACCAAGTAAAGCTATACCAGCTGCGAATAATATAATCAACGGAGATACCACACCAAGTACTGTAGCTATAACTCCTAGTCCAATTAGAGCTGTAAATAATGTAAGAAGTGATTTAACTATCTCACCAATGCTCATAGAACCCAGTATTTTGAGCGCGCCCGCAAGAATTGTAAGACCTGCTGCAGCAACTGTTAATGCTATAGCTCCTGGCAATGCAAGAATCATCAATGTTAGACCTATTGCCAGCTCACCCAATGCAATTCCCATTGTGATTAGACTCTTAGCTATCTCTTTAACTGAAAGTTTACCTAAAAGTTTCAAAGCTCCTGCTAAAGCAGTTAGTGCTACAGATGCAACAAGTAAACCTAAAGCACCAGGTATTGTACCAGACATAGCTGTTAGACCTATACCTAATACAAGTAAAGCACCTGCTATTACAATAAGAGCCTGCCATACATGCTGATCTGTTTTACCCAACTCGTCACTTATCTGTTTCAAAGCTTGTACGAGTATAAGAATAGCTGTTGCAGCCATAATAGCTCCAATACCACCTAAAGCAGCACCACCGCCAAACTTACTAAGAACAAATGTTACTGCTGTAAGTTCTGCTAATATAATCGATAGAATCTTTAAAGCTTCCCAAACTCTATCGCCATCAGTGCCTAATGCATCTGCAACTTGCTTCAGAGCATCCACGACTATAACAAGTGAAATAGCCAGTGCTATAAGACTAGCCATACCGGTTACTTTCTTACCACCCCATTTGCTTAATACAAACGAGATTGCGGTCAGCTCTGCTAGCATAATAGAAATAATACCTAAAGCTGCTAATGCATTTCCACCTTCTACAACTTTAGATACAATCGCTAAAGCCGCTGCCATAATAACCAGAGCTTCGGTCATGTCTTTCAGAGCCTCTGCTCCCTTAGCTGATCTTCTTGCATGCTGACTTAATACCACAGCAACAGCTGTAAGTTCGGCCAACATAAGAGAAAGAACTGCGAAACTCTCCCAAAGGTGTCCGCCTTCTCCTGCACTTGCTACGATCTTTAATGCTATAGCTAATATAAGCATAGATGCAGCCATCTCAGTCATAACTTGTCCAATGACCTTAAGCTGACGAGAAGCTATACCAAATGCATCTCCAGCTTTCATCAAACCTGCCATTGCTCCAGACATTGCCGCTATCATAGCCGCCATTGCTGTTGATGCTCCTGCAAGTTTACCGCCATCGATCATAGATATAACAAATAATGAAGCTGCCAATATACCTATTGCTTTTGCTATGTTCAACAAATTATCAGCATCTATCTTCTTCTGGAATGCCTCTAAGGTTTCACTTATAGTTCCAAATATGCCACCTATGTTAGAAAGGCTTCCACCAGTTGAAAATAGCTTGTAAATCATTCCTCCAGATAGTGCACCATTTAGTATGTTCTGTATTCCATTGAAACCACCGCTCTCTGAAATACCAGTTAAACTATCACCGATCTGTTTAAATATAGTTCCAAGAGCAGTTAATACTCCTGTGAACAAACTCTTTAATCCTTCTACAAAAGGCTTCAGAACCTGTAACTTATCCATTACATTGTCTAAACCGCCTTTTAAGTCGGCTATTATAGCGTTAAAAGTATCCTTGAATTTATTCATAGGACCTTCAGAATCTTTAAATGAACCAAATAGATTCTTAAAGAAGTCTGAAATGGTGCTCAGTTTTACACCGTTCTCAACAATATAACCAATTCCTTCTCTAATAGTTGTGAAGAAATTGTCAAAAGCATGAGTCTTCTTTAAGTATTCATCAAGCTTAACAAAGAAGTCACCAGCTTTTGCGGTTGCTGTGAGTAGAATATCAGCTAAAGAGCCTACACCTTTTGTTGCTGGTGCTATTGCATTAACTATAGACTTAAATAGATTAACTCCAATATCAAGAATAGCGAATAGACCTTTTGCTGATCTCGTGATTCTATCTATGTATTTGTTTTTACCTTCTGAATCAACAATAGATAGAGCAACCTTAATACTTTGATTGAAATCGTAAAACCTTTGAGTAAGGTTGTATAACTGTTGAGCTGTTGTAGCTGGGAATATGTCTCTGAAAGCATTCCTTATAGGTTGAATAATGCTAACAAGATTATTGAAAGCCATTCTAAGGCCTTCTATAATATTCTCTCTACCACCAAGTCTGGTCATATGGTTTGCAAAATCATCTGCACTTAAAGCACCACTTTTCAACTCGTCATTAAGTTGACCAAGCTGTTTTATGTCTGCTTCAGTAACTCCCATCTCCTTCTTTTCTTCTTCAGTTAGATTTACAAGTTGATGGTAATACTCGTTTACAGATTCTTTTAACATATCACCGGTAACCCAGCCTTTATGCATCGACTCAACCAATTTTGCAGTAGAGTCTATTTCATCTGCTTCAGCTTGAGTTATGGCTTTGTGAGATAGAGCAACAGCTATTAATGTATCTCTATACTTCTCAGCTTCCGGTATTCCCTTACCAGCCATAGTGGTGAATTCTTCCCAACCAGTCTGTAATCCACCTTGTATTAGACGGTTTCTTGCGTCTGACATGTTGTCAATCGCACCGCCAAGAACCTTACCAACGTCAGTCCGTAACGCTTTAGCCTGCTCAAAGTCACCTATAATATACTGCCAGGTCATTGCCCAACCAGAACCTATAGCTTCCTTAAGCGTATCCATAAGCATGCTGAAAGTCTTAATCTCAGAAGCAGCATCGGTAGCTTTACTACCCAGTTCCTCGAACTTCTTGATCTGCTCATCTGATAAGCCCATAGCTTTAAGTTCAGATTCATAAGCTTCTTTTTCTGCAGCAGTTAAAGACCTTACATCTGTTGCATAAATCTTCAAAGCTTTTGTTAAGACTTCAGTTGTCATCCACTGGTAAGCCAATGAATCGTTAAAGTTCTTAGTACCACTAATAAGGTCGTCCATAGAACCACCATTAGCATTCTGCGTAAGAACCTTATACATTCCGTCAGCACCCTTTTCAACAGTACCGACAGAAGAAGCCACCTCAAGCAAAGTCTCCTTGAAACCTTTGGTAGCCATATTAGCATTCTCGATTGACTTCCAGTCGATTAGTTTTACGTAACCTGCAGAAAGTGCCTGCGAGAAGTTATACATTGCACGAGATGCTTCGTTAGCATTAGCACCAGATATAGCTGCTTCATTAGCTATACCCTTAATAGCTGCCACGGCATCTTCCAACTTAACACCAGCGTTCGTGAACTTACCGATGTTGTTGGTCATGTCTGAGAAAGAATATATAGTCTGGTCAGAATACTTATTCAACTCTTCCAACTGCCTATTTACAGTCGCAAGAGATTCTCCGGTACCTGCCATAATAGTCTGAATAGAGCCCATCTTAAGCTCGTATTCCTTGAAACCATCGCTTATACCTTCCATAGTAAGAGCGTTTGCTACTTTCTTAGCAGTATTAACAATCTTACCAGCAATTTGGTATTCAAATATAGAAGCCATCTTAAGCCATACGTCCTGAATATGGAAACCGGCTCTAGTAGCTGTAATTTCAGTCTGATCGAAAGCTTCACGTAGACTAGAAAGACCACCTGATTTCTTACCAATGTCTTCTGTAGCCTGATTAAGACCAGCTATACTTTTAATAGTTGAAGAAATTTTACTATCAAACTGTGAATTGTCGAAGACCATCTTGACAATTCGTTCATCGACAAGACTCATTCCTTAGTAACCTCCTTCCAGCATTCGTTTGCCAAAGCGTCAAATATAACTCGCATTGCTGGATTGATGTAGTCAGTTCCTTGCACATAAGCACCATTACCAGTGCCATGTCCGTACTGAAGTATTGCTGCTATAACAACACCTTCATTAATATTACTGTTACACCAACCTATAGTGGTCTGGTTACGGCCTTCTTTGATCTCGTAATACCAACTATCAGCTGTTCGTCCTGAATCAACAGGTGTGGCATCACGTAAAGCTTCTACACCACGTTTGCCATACTCTGCTAATACATTCAAATATTCTTTTTTCTGGAGACGATTCAGGAATTGTGTTGTTTTAGAAAGGTCTCCCTTACACTCTACATGGAATCCCATGACCGTCTCCTTTCATTATCCTTTTGAATGCATCTGAGCTCGTCTCAAATCATTCAACTTATCGTAATCTCTACGAATATCATTTGCATTCATCTTCTTTTGGCCCTTAGGGTCGTTCTTTATTTCACAGACTCGTATAAGAGTAAGTAAAGTATTAAGATGCCATTTCTGACATTCGAAAGGTATACCACAACTAATCATCCAATAATAAATGATTTCAGATGTAATAATCTCCTTTCCTCGTCCACCACCTTTACCATTACCGCCTCCACCAAAAGTTGTAGCGGTTGCAGGATGATTGATGTAATCGTTTACTCTCTTAAACTCAGTCTCTGGAATGTGTTTGTATACTTCAGAATCCACGTTCTTTGGTGAAATCGTCATGCATTCTATGTAACTTAACAATTCTTCTATTGTTTTGTCCTTTTTAGAAAGAAAAGGTTTACACCATATAGATTCCCACTTTGAAACTGAAATTAATGAGTGCTCTAAAGTCAGTTCGCAACCCTTCATTCCGTCTTTGTATATGAAACACTCATTCGCTTCGTCCCATAGTTGTTCTTTAGGTTGATCGGGTATCTTAATTAGTATAGGCATCTTATACCTCTTTATTTATTAGGATGATACTCGCCGTTAGGCTTGATCTGCTGAACATTATTTGCCTGCTGAGCAGCTTCTCTGATCTCTTTAGGCATTATGTTGTTAACAAAGTCTGCGATTGTAGATTCGTCCTTACAGATCTCATCCATCAATACGTCATACGCAGGAGACTGTTTAAACTTCTTCCAAAGCTTATTTCCGTTCTCATCTTCCTTAAGGTGGTATTTACCATCAGGAGTAAGCTCACCATAAGCAGCAAGAACTACCTTTACAAATGTATGGTAGATCTCTTTGTTGTTTACAGCGTTCATCATCTTCTGGAGGTAAACGTTAAAACCTCCATCCATTGACATCTGCATGTCACTTAATTCACCTTTGGAAAGGTTGAAGTAGAAATCCTCGGTTCTTACAGTACCCAGGTAATCTTCGTATGTAATTGTCTTCTTTAACATGGTTATTTCTCCTTTCAAACCGCTCATTTTGAGCATGAACTTAAAAAGTCAGGGCCGCTAGTGTGTTAATAACGACCCTGGCTTCTTTGACTTACTTAAGCGCTAGTAAGGATCTGGTAAACTTCATCAGGAAGAGGAAGTCTAGGATCTGTAGCTGCAACGGTTGTCTTCTCGTAGTATGTCTTTGTAAGGTCAGCTGTTGTGTCCTCTGAAAGAACATATACACCTTCAACCTTCTCATACCAGCCTTCTGATGCCGGGTTGTCACTGGCTTCAGGACTAACTGCTATATAAGCATCGCTAGCATCTGTTCCATAGAGAATAGCCTCTATAGCTGCAAGCTGATCTTCTGTAACCAGTGTGCTATCGATCTCGATGTGAGAAGTAGCCTTAGCGTTCTCGATTACAGTAACCGGTACAGGAGTTGTCTTAAACTCGTAGCTCATTGTACCTGCTTCAGGAGATTCGTTGATTGTTGAACGAGACTTCTGAGAAGGTGAAGCTGTTGCGTTGTACACAAGATGAAGTGTGTAACCAAGATCAAGACCTTCTGTATCATTACCAATGAGTGATCTGTAAGAAAGACCAAATGCCTTTCTATTCTGCTGTGCAATGGTAACACCTGTAACAAGTTCTTTTCTACCATCACACTCTTTCCACTCATCAGGATATGTGTAGCACTCGATAGAACCATTGAAGTTCTCAGCACCACGAAGTGAACCATACTTAATGTTGTCAGCGTAGAAGTCCTGAGCGTCACCGCCTTCAGGAGATTCATTTACAGCTGTAATACCATTCCAGGCAACGCCCTTCGGATAAGCTCCGCTTGAGATCGGATAAAGCACGGCATGGTCGGTACCGGCTTCGAACTTTTTAGCGCCCTGTTCATCCCATATTAATTTGGACATGCTTTTTACCTCCGATTATTGGTTAATAGAATAATAGTCGTTGTAGACCCCATCTTTTACAATTCTTCTCTCAAATGCGCAGAAAGGAACTTCAAATATAAACTTCTCTTTCAAATCATTCTTAACAGACTTGTACATATGGGTGACTTGCCAACGACCTGTGACAATATATGGTAAATTATCCGCATTGTTTCTATTGAATCTATCAAAAGAATATACAATTGCAGGATACTTCATACCGGTGTTTGGAGGAGCTTGAAAATATACATGATCACTACCAAGAACGTCCTCCAACATTTGCTGGATTTCTAATCTAGTTTTCATCACTTTCCTCCAAATATAACTCGCCTAAAGAAAGAGTGAGCCTTGGGTAATTCACCTCAACAGAACTCACTCTCCATTTAGACTCGTTAAGTTTTATGTATTCAATTTTCTGGAAGTTGTTAAGAAGATACGCATCTGCAACCACAGATATCGAATTAGAGATAGAAAGGTCTGCATTAATTTTACTTCCCTGCTGTTCGCGCCAAGAGTTTCTAAGAATATCACCAAAGAACTTCCTAGTAACGATCTGTGGCACCCAGACACCGGGCTCTTCTTCTACTTCTTCCCTAAACGCTATGTCATCGTACCATTTCATAACATACCTCCACGGCTCTCATGTGATTATGCAGAAGCCTTAGCCTGGAACTCTGTAAGAGTAACTGTTGTAGAAACAAGACCACCAACTGTAACCTTATTTCCATCAAGCTTGAAAGGCTTATAGAAAACATCCCCAACCTTAACGATGAGCTGATTCTTCAAGAAAGCTTCCTCAACGTCAGCCTGAGGTGCCTGGTTTGTGTAAGCAGCTTCAAGATAGAGCTTGCTGTCTGCTGCCTTACCGTATACGATCTTAGCTGCAACATACTTGTCAGCAGCATCAATGAAATTTGTCGTCATAATTTGTATCCTCCTTATTGGATTAATTAGTTAGCCTTAACAAGGTAGAAGCTTACTGCTGAGTAAGGCTTGATGAGTGCGCCAGACATACGTGTCTCGTACAGGTATCTGTACTGGTTGAAGTCGATATCGAAATCATCGAAGAAGTCTGTCTTAGCTCCGCCATTTGTACCAACATTGTAGTCAGCGAAGTTAACAAGTACACCGATAAGAGGGTAGTTTGTTGTAACGCCTTCTACAGTTATACCGATCTGCTGACCTTCCATAACTTCTACAGGAACGATCTCCTTAGCTCTCATAGCTGTAGCAACTTCTGCTTCGCTCTTGTAGAGACGCTCATTGATACCGTTCTCAAGAAGCAGGCAATCTGTAAGGTAATCTTCTGTTGTGAAGAATGAAGGGTTTCCTGATCCCTTGTAAAGCTTACGAGCCTTAACCATAGCCTTAATAAGAGCCTTAGCTACGTCATCGTCTGTAGCGTCTGCTGCAACGTTTACAGGAACCTTAACTGTAAAGAGATCTGCATCGTTGTATACAGGACGAATGTGTGACTCCTGAATCTTGTCATCTGAAGAAGAAAGACGGCCATCACCAATAAGGTATGCACGTGCGATCTCTTCCTTAAGCATCATCTGCATCTCCTGCTTGATCCAAGATACTACATTAAGATCTGTAATATCATCGATGTCGTCTTTGTCCAGTTTCTGCTTCTTGTAAACTGTCTGAGGATCTGTGGTTCTCTTTAAGAGTGAGAATACCTCTTCCTTCTTCATCTTACCCTTGATGTAACCTCTAGCACGAGCTTCATCCTCTGTAATGTTTGCGAATACAGACTTAACTCTGCTGAAAGGTGTGTGATGAGCTGCATTAAGGATCTTGTCAACCCATCCCATGTCTCTCTTGATGAACTCAGGTGTTGTGTTGATTGTCTTAGCATCCGGGAACAGATACTCAATGTTTGTTACACCATAGTCACCATCTGCATGCTCGATGAATCCCTCGTTCTCAGCTGCATCAAAAGCTGCGCTAAGAGAACCCATCTGCATACCTACTCTCTTAATCTCTTCAAATTCAGCATGTGAAAGCGTGTTTGCTCCATACTCCTCACCTGCAAATACGTTGTGTTTCATATCTTCTGATCCTCCTTCGTTAGAATCTTCTTTGTCCTCTATAGCCTTACCAACAAGGAAAGCTACGACCTTTTTCTGTTTCTCATTTAACGTATTGTATACGTCCTGAACGGTTTCATCACCGTCATCTTCCTCGTCATTTTGATCATCGTCAGCATGTTTTACTTCGCCGCCACCCTGTGCGTCTTCAACAGCCTTTCCAACGAGGAACTGAACGACTTTCTTCTGCTTCTCAGACATAGAATCATATACGTCCTGAACAGTTTCTTCGCCGTCATCATCAGTCTCAGACTGAATTTTCTTTTCTTCTTCGTTCATATCGGTTTCTTCTCCTTCTGCATGGTAAAGCTCTAATTCGCCGTAACCAACGAACTGGATCTCAGCTTCATCATCCGATTCTTCTCCGTGTTCCATAACGGAATCAATAAGTGCTCCTCTATTTGCCCCTGCTAAAACAAGACTAACCTCTTTGATGGCTCCGTGAAGCACATCTCCACCTCTCTGTTTTAACTGGTTTGCAAAGATTGATAAAGCAACTACATCTCCGTTGTGAACAATTTCCTTTGCGTTCTGTCCTCTTTCAGTTGCATTGAAAGTACAGTAGGCGTAAACACCCTCGGGCCTCTCTTCAAGAAGCGCATGACCTAAAACTTCGTTTACATCATCATGCCTGTGGTTCCATACAAGAGGTACTGTCTTTCCATGGTCTCCAGAGAACGCGCCATGCCTAATTGTTCTACCATCAGAACAGAGTATGTCGTTTTTGGTAGCCCAACCAGCAAAATCGTAACGCTTTTTAGGCATTACTTTCACCTCCTTTGATTGATTGGTTGCCCAGTGATTGTAGTAACCCATCAACTACAGAAGGATTACTGCCCACTTCGTTAACTGCTGCACCTGCATCACCGTTTGGTAATTGCCCTTCAGCCGCAAGCTGTGCGTCAGAAGCATTGAGGTTCGGGTTTCTAAGAGACTCAGCATTTGCAGAATCAGAGGGCTTCATACCTAACTCAGCTCTCAATTCATTAGCAGTCATGAGCTCATTTCTTCTGAATTTATCAGCAATATCAGCCAACTGGCTAACAGGTACCAATTTGAATGGATCTCTAAAGAAGACAATAGCCTGTCCTTGAGTCCTTGCTGTTTTGGTTAAGAACTTTCTTTCAAACTCATCAGTAATAGCCGAACAAATCGGTTCTATAGTACTGTTGAAGTAGTTAATTCTCGTTGCTTCATCAGCAGTTCCATCCAAAATACTAGGTGTAACACCCAACTGAGAATATAACTGGTCTTGCAGTTCCTTAACCTGTGCCCACAAGTTGTTTTCCAGAGATCTGTTTAACTGAGTTACTCTTTCAGTACCGTCAGTGTACGCTATACCTAACTTTGAGTTAGACAGCTGGTCTTCAATCTCTTTTCTTCTCTTTCTAGCCTCCTCTTTTCTCTGTGGAGATTTTGTTACATAAGGAAGCTGAATAATGAGATCCAATTTAGAACTTGTGGAAATATCATTCGCCGCATTCAACTTATTAATGGCTTGTATAAGTCTCTGTAATGTTGAGTTTGGCTCATTCATTATTGAATAGAACGGGTTTTCAATTATAGAAACATTTTCTTTTGGAAGAATAATGTCCTGATACTTACCTGTTTCTTCGTTGTACAGATGTACTTTAACTTTGGATGGATACCAAGTTAGTATCTTTCCCGTCCTCATCTCTAAAATATCGTATGAGCTAGTCTCCATAGGATTCTTATCAGTATCTGTAGGGACTACTGCAACTACACCCTCATCAAACATAGACTCAACCATATCTCTTATGAATGCTTTACCGGTTTGATCTAGATTAGCTGAAACATTAATACAGTTATTCAGACCTGATGTGACGCCTTCTTTAAAGCGTCCGTTATCATCAAGTCTCGCATGCTCGAAATGTATTGATGCTACATCAACAGCTATTCGATTGTAGATGGCGGCTACAATTGACCTTTGATTGCCTCTTGTAAACCTTGCCCTGTCCGGTCTTGTTCCATAGCCGTAGCCTAATTGGTCTTCTGGCTCATATCTAAATTCATTAGTAGGATCTCTACCAATGAATGCATTCCATCCTGAACGGATTCGTTGTGTCATTGTTGGCATGTTTCAATCCTCCGTTACTTTAATAACCCATATCTTTCATTGCTGTGTAAGACAATACACCAGATACGGCAAGTATTGCTGCTGTGTTTTTCCACGCCTGACTGTTCGCTTCTTTTCTAGCCTGCTCAAGAGTCATGTTTTTGTTCTTTGTCATAAGCTTAGCGGCTTTCCTTCTTGTAGCCTCGTTATAAATCAGCTTGTCTTTTAAATCAGAAGCGTCATTAACTTTCCTAAGGTTCTCTTTATAAGCTGCCTTCTTAGCATTTGCTTGAGCCTGTGCCTTAGCAGCTTCTCTATCAGCTACTCTTCCTGCGGCTTCAGCAAGAGCTTTTCCTTTCTTTCCAGGATGAAGAGCTGCATTAAATTTGTGCATTCCTCCTAAAGCTCTATATGCAGTTGCTTTAGCGGAGAAAGCATTCTTCTCTTTTGCTGATACCTTTCCATCGTCATATCTGGCTTTACCAGCAGCTGTGAGAGTACCGTTTGCATTCTCAAACCTTCTTACGCCCCACTTTTGACCACGGATTCCATGATGTGCGAGGTAGTCAAGATCGCCCTGGTATATACGCCAATCATTGTTTGTCATTTCAACCTCCGCATGTCTTACGTACTTCTTTTCCGTTTTCTTTTCTTCTGTCTTCTTGTTTTCAGATTTACTAGTTGATGAATTCTTCTGCTGTTTCATCAGCTCATTAACTCGTTTCTGAACCTCAGCATAGTCTTCACCAAGAGCAGCTTTCCTTTCAGCTCCGTTACCATACTTACCACGGATTACATCCATAGCAGCGGCGTCAACATCGAATTCCTTCTCGTCAGACGATCCAGTATTCTTAGCATTAATAATCTTCTCAATCGCTGCTTCCCAATCTTTACCATTCTTAATATTGGGATCTTGCATGCCTTTGAATTCCGATAAAGCTTTTCGCATATCATCATCAAGTTCTACACCCTTAGGTAAACGCCAAACCATATCTTCTTCATATATGGTCCATGTACCATCAGGATTCTTCTTACCAAAGAAATCAGAATCACCTATGCGATTTTCTTCTGTAAGCTTATCGAAATCGTCGAAATCTTTTTGGGTACCTGTTTCGGTTTTTACGCCCCATTTCTCTTTATGCTTCATGTAATACTCATGGTTGTACGCTGAGGAGTTGTTACGTTTATTGTCTGTACCTTTTTCGCTTGTAGTACTGTTCATTCCCTTGTCTCTTTTGTCAGCATGGAATAGCACAGCATCTGTGTAAAAGTAGCCCATCGTATACTCCTTACTCGAATGCATCTTTGTTGAGCTTGTAGGCTACAAAAGCATCCAACATTGCAGCTACAGCATCAATCTTTGCATCGTAATTCTTTTTAAGTAACTTCTTGTTACCGTTAGTATCTTCGATAGTTATACAGTTACCCATCGTGAAAGTCATAAGTTCCTGGTCAAATATAATCATTCTCTCTGAAGCTAACTTCTTTAACTCAGTAAGAGGAACTGATTCTGTTCTAGCACCCTGTATTACTTTCTCAACTCCAAACTCACTATTCTCTGTAACCCAACGGTTGACAAATTCTTTAGCATTGTATGGATCGTATCCAAAAGACCTAATATCGTACCCGCTATGTGTTATACGCATATCAAGATCCTCGTACACGTCCATCATGTCGAGAATTGTGCCATCCATGATTACTAACGAGCCCTCTTTTATGAAATGCTCGTACTTTTCTCTCATAGCTCCTGGGAGTTTGTGTAAAGTAAAGTCGGAAATATAGTTAACAGTTTTAACTCCAAACCGACCACCACTAAGTGGAAATAGAAATGCAAATGAACAGAAGTCACCACCCTGAGAAAGGTCTGCTCCAAGTGAGCATGGTAACTGCCAGAAATCTTGTTTCGGATGAGGTAAAGTTTCTTCGTACGTGAAGAAATATGTATAACCTTCCATTGGTATACCGAATCTTTTAGCTAGAATATCATTTCTAGTCTCAGGTGCCTGTTCAGCTCTTTCTACATCTCTCTGATAAGCTTCATAAGAAACTGTCAGACCAATATTAGGATTAGCCTTAGGCCACATTGCTGGATTACCAACTTCTTCTAGGTCGTCTAATCGGTACCACCAAATTGAAACATAGGGAGCATAGAATTCGCCTTTTAGAATCTTCATCAGCTCCATCTTAATAGTATCGCCAACGCCATTTCGTATAGTTCCCTCTGAAGAGGTGGCTATTATTAAGTAATCTGGAACTTTAGTTGAACCCTGTTCTATTGCTCCTATAGGATCTTCACGAATATCACAAGAAAGCCATTCGTCAACAGTAGCAATCTTGTCTCTTCGTCCCTGTAACTTGTCTATAGACATTGGTCTAATCTCTAACAGAGAATTCGTCATGAAATTCTGAATACCCTGTTTTGTAGATGCCAATTTAAGTCTATCGGCTCTGTTACCGGTTGTATTCTGCAACGAACCTTGTGTTAGGAACTTATATAAAGGTCCTCTAGCTCGTTGTATAGCTGTTTTAAACGGGGACATTACTTCTTCAGCCTGTTTCATAGTAGGCGCAGTAGTAATCTGTTGAGTAGTTGATGTATCTACAACTAAGAAATATGCATGAATACAAGTGTCGTATAAAGATTTAGCAGCACCTCTTCCTACGATGAGATACTGCTTTGATGTAAGACGTTTCTTGTATTTCTTTTTAACATACGCACCTTTACCTCCGCCTTTAGCGTTTGGTTTCCAGATTGTACGCTCTTCGAAGTAGTACCAACCAAATACTTCTTCTCCCCAAAGTTTGAATGTATCCAACATATGAAAGTCAGATCCATCCGTTAGTGTAAGCTCTCCTTCACAGTATTCGATCCAGCCCTCTACTGCTAAGTCATCGTAGTAAAAGTCTGGATTGGCTATTAAACCGTCTATACGGTTCATCTCCATAGAGACGTATTCGTTAACTGGAATGACACCCATTACCACATCGGTCCGGAACTTACCATAGTATTTCGGAGTTGCAGTATTAGATAGCATTCACATCACCATCCAATCACATAGTCCATGTATTGACTAAGGTCAATCTCTGAATGGTTTAAATATTTGTCTATCTGGTCTATATCGTAACCGGCAGATGCCAATGACTTAATAGTTGCTCTGGTATCAGCGTCTCTATCTTTAAATAGATTCTGCCAAGCGGAACTCTGTTTATCGATTCCTTTGTTTGATGGTGGACCAATTTTCTCAGAAACTTCCTTACCAACACTACCACCTTTATTGGAACCTCCACTGTTGTTTGATGTAGCTCCTCCAGCAGCTGTTTTAATACCAGCTCCAAGTGTATCTCTTAGAATCTGCTTGGTGTTCTTTGTTGATTCACTGTCACCTTCCTGGTCAGCATACTTTTGATTAACTTTGCTAATGGCTATACCACCCATTGAGATCAGAGCAGCATCAATCATTGCATCGCCAACTTTTGTTGCTCTCTCAGCAACTTTGTTACCAACTTTAGCAGCACCCTTTCCTACTTTGGCTCCGACTTTACCCATAGCACCTGGTAAGTTGTCTACAGCCATCTTCCCATACTTAGTAATCACATTCCTACTAGACGGATTGGCTATGAGTGCTGCGCCAAGAGCCATGGTTCCAGCAATAGCAAGTCCCTTTTTCAGATTACTATGGTCATTTTGAGCACGAGCAGAAGAATCGTCATAGTTCTCACGTTCTCTTCGTTTGCCTGCTGCAGTACGAGTACCATCTTCTCTCTGAAATCTACGGACGCCCCATCTCTGACCCTTAATGCCATGATGCTCTAAATGATCTTCGTATTCATACATGTCATTTACCGTCCTTTCTATTTAGATTTCCTATACAAGTACTCTAAAGCCCTGTCAGCCCTTCCAGCAGTTCTTATTCGTTGCCCATACTTAGGAGCATACGCTGATTTACCAGAATCTATTTTCTTATTAAACCTATCAATGGCTTTACTATAGCTCTTGTCCTTTCTGTTCTTGTATCTATCCTGAAGCATTTCTCCAATAGCTTCTTTAGCATATCTATTCTTTTCAGTTTTCGAATAGTTACCCAAGATAGCCTTTTGCTTAAGGTCTTTAGCTTGTTTACCATATCTCGCAGCAGCTGAATTGCTAGCTTCATACTGAGCCTTGTGGTAATTAATAGCGTAATCTATGTTAGCATTCATAGGTTTAAGACCTTTAGATTTAGGATACAATGGTGTTGTCTTATCACCTAAACTCTTTTTAGCTTCAGCAGATCTCAAAGACATAAGAGATAGACGAGCATCTCCACTTTCTGATATGGATTTAAACAATAAGTCTTTTGACTTTGCCAAATCTCTTTCTACAAGTTTATCAGTAGCTCTTCTGTCAATCTCGCCCATGGTTTGTTTAAGCTTATATGCACCATAACCAGCAAGACCAGCTGCAACAGCGGTTGCTCCTATAGCTATTGCTGCTTTCTGACCTTTTGAAAGACCTTTCTTAGTCTGTGCCTCGTTTTGTTCTTCATTCTCTTCGCCATCACGTTGTCTTTTCTTTCCAGCTGCTGTAAGTGAGCCGTCTGCATTCTGGAAACGTCTTATACCCCATTTCTGGCCTCGTATACCATGATGCATTAGGTAATCTTCATCACCTATATACATCCTCCAATCGTTATTCATCCCGCATCCTCCTGTCCATAACATTCAACTTCCGAATTAATGCGCCATTCGTATTCTGCTATCTGTTTGTTTATTGCGTCTAAAGCAAATGAACTTGTAGGAGGATCAAACATTACTCTAACTTTCATAGAAATATAACTCTTTATGAAAGCTAGTCTCGGTGTTGAATAGTATTCCTCCCAAGTGGTGTTTGCATCAGCCTCAAAACCTGTGTCAGGCCCAACACCAAGTTGATGGAGGGTCGCAAAAGCTGAATTGATACACATTAGTATCTGATCATCAAACGCATCATAGTCCGGGACAATACCAATCTGCTTTTTGATGTCATCCAATATTACTGAACTTGCCATCATGCCCTCCTTTCTCGAATCAATCTTTTAGGTACTTCATAGGAGTACCAAAAGTTTGTTCTGCGACTTCTTTTATCATTCGTTCAGTGTTGTATTTGTTGTACAGTTTGTTAACCCTCTTTTGATCGAGTGTATGAATCTTATCAGTCTGAATAGAATCAGTATCAAACACAATCATTGGACGTTTAGCATGATAAGAACTGTATTCTTGATCGTTAGTATCGACTAAAGCACCGTAACCTTTCTTTTTCATTTCTGAATAGAAGTCTTTTTGCATAGCAATTTCTTCAGGATTGTGATTTGTAAGTGTAAGGTTTAGTGCTTTGTATAGATTTTTCTTATCAGAAGAATTAAGACCAGGCTCAGGATGTTTTTCTAAAGCTTTATCAGCCTTGTTGAATAATACCTGTTGACTTGGTCTCTTCATTTTTCCTCTAGAGTCTTCAATTGAAGCTTCTAGATTCTTTTTGAAATTGCCTTTGTTAAGAAGATTAGCAGTAATATTGCCTGCATTCTCTTCTGATGGAACTTTCAGATGCGAAGTATTTTTGAGTTGAACTCTATAAACTTCCATTCCTTTTGCTTTGGTGAGCAACTCTGCATCTCCAGATTCTTTAGCAGCTTTGATAGCTCTATCCTTAAGATTCTTACCAAACAAACCCTCATACATCTCAACGTCATGCTTCTTATAGGTTGCATAGAAAGGAAAGTTCTCCATTTCTTTAGAAGTTTGAATACGACTCATCTTTGTATCAGCTTTCAAGATAGTATCAACTTCGTTTTTACCCAACATATAGGTTGCTATATACTTTTTAGCTTGTTTCAAATCACCAGCTGACTTGATTCTTAATGCTGAGGTATCCATTTTAGTAGCTCGGTTAATGCCTCTACTAAAAGCTCCCTGCTTTCTTGAATTAGAGGTGTGTAAAGATGCTGCTGATCCACCGCCTCGTTCCAAAGCAGCAAATCTCTGAGCACTACCTGCAGATTTGGTTACAGATTGGTGCTGTTGTTCTGAAAGTGGGTAAGGAGGCCCTGTCTTTTTGCCCCACTTCTGACCTAATATACC
>JAGCGE010000346.1 GCA_017649745.1 Clostridiales bacterium
CCGGAGCACGAGAGATTTTTCCAGACTCCGAGATTCGAGGCTACATTCGGTGGCGGTGAAGCTAACGTTTCAGTTTCTCTTTCGAATTATGATATGCCATCCGAATTCCTGACAGTTCTTCCTGATAATGTTATCGGTGACGAATGCGTTAGAGAACTTCGTAAGTTCGGTGTCGGAACAGATAAGATCCTTCGCGGTGAGGGAAGAATGGGTATCTATTATTTGGAATCCGGTGCGAACCAAAGACCAAGTAAAGTTGTATATGACAGAAGCTATTCATCGATGTCTCTTGCAACAGTTGATATGTTCGACTGGGATAAGGTCTTCTCTGATGTTGACTGGCTTCACATAACAGGAATCACTCCTGCTATCTCACAAAGTGCAGCAGATATCTCTATTCGCGCTTTAGAGGAAGCGAAAAAGAGAGAAGTAACAGTTTCCTGTGACCTTAATTATCGTAAGAATCTCTGGAAGTACGGTGTGACAGCTGACAAGATCATGACAAAACTTACTTCGCTTACTGATGTTATCATCGCTAACGAGGAAGATTGTCAGAAGTCTCTTGGCATCGCTCTTGATGTAGAAGTTGAAGGCGGTAAGCTCGATACAACTAAGTATAAGCTCCTTTCAGATAAGGTGTTGGAACTTTATCCTAATGCATCTAAGATCGCCATTACTCTTCGTGAGAGCCACAGCGCTGATCATAATGGTTGGTCTGCATGTATCAATAACAGAGATGAATTCTATGTAAGCCGTAAGTACGAGATCACCGATATCGTTGACAGAGTAGGCGGAGGCGATTCATTTGCAGGCGGACTTATCTATGGCTTAAGAACATACGATGATGATAAGAAAGCATTGGAGTTTGCAGTAGCTGCTAGTTGCCTTAAGCATTCGATATCAGGTGACTTTAACAGAGTAAGCGTCAAGGAAGTCGAGACATTGATGAACGGTGACGCCAGCGGACGAGTACAAAGATGATCCGAAGGATGGGAATTAAGCCTTCTTCATTATAACGGAAGACAGAAGCGGCAAATTTGCCGGTTTTGTTTTTAAATATATATTTTTATGCTAATATAATGCGCGTAGAAATCTTGGCGGGTGTGAGTGTGAAAAGACCTAACTTCAAATTTGTGATAATCATGATCTTTATGGCGATCCTTGTATTGCCAATGAGTCTTGACGCTCTTTCCAAGATCAGAGGTAAGACATATGATGTTGAACTTAAGGGCTATTTCGATAAGTACGATAAGCCTGAGTTCACAGGTGAATCTTTTAAAGACACATCTTACCAGACAGCCTACAGCAATTATGTTGCCAATAACTTCAAGCCGCGCGGATTATATATCAAAGCGTATAACACTTTAAGGTTCAACCTTTTCAATAAGACACATAATATCGTCGGCAAGGATAATTATATCTTCGAATATGACTACGTAAGCGCAGAGCTGAGCCTTGATCCGAAGAATGATTTCTCTTTGCAGGAAAACCGCGACAAGATGGACGATTACGTTTATAAGCTTACTAAGATAAATGAAGTCCTCGAGTCGCGCGATAAGAAACTCCTGTTCTATATTTCCGACAGTAAGGCAAGCGAATATCATGAGTATATCCCGAAGAATTATCTCGACAGGAAGCCTGATGGATCCGTAAGAGGCGTAGACTATCTTTGCGAATGTCTCGAAAAGACTGACATCGAATGGATCTATACACCTGATCTAGCTAGTGATCTTCCATGTGAGAGTTTTTATGCTACAGGTATCCACTGGTCAAGACCTTTCGAGCAGAAAGCTAATCTTCAGGTCCTGATGAAGATGAGAGAACTTACAGGTAAGAATTACAGAAGCTGGGAACTTACCGATCTTCAGAGCAGCAGTGAACCTTATTTCAGGGATACTGACGTATTCAATATGATGAATATATGGAATCCGTATTTTACCGACACATTCTATCAGTATGATTCGGCTAATGTCATTCCGGATAACTACGATCAGATGAATGCGCTCGTACAAGGCGGTTCCTTTGCTATTGGATTTAGAGAAGATGTCTGGGAACATTACCCGGATGAGAACATCAAATATATTAATTACTGTGAATATTTGATGGATAGAGACAAAAATGTCGCAAGACTTAACGACGATTGGAATAATGCTCCTTTGGCTCAGCTCGTTGATGAAGCTGATATTGTCGTTATCGAGATGAACGAGGCAGTTATTGCGAATTACTCCAACGGATTCGTCGACGCTCTCTATGAAGTCTTGTGCACGGAAGGGGAGGGACAATAATGGTATTTTCTTCTCCTGTATTCCTGTTTGTCTTCCTGCCGATAGTGATTATCCTTTACTATCTCGGCCACGAGAAAGTCCGTAACTATATCCTTTTATGCGCATCACTTTTCTTCTACGCATGGGGTGAACCAAAGCTCGTATTCTTGATGATCTTTTCTATCATCATAAATTACGTGCTGGCGCTTATTATGGAAAAAGCGAAGTCGAAAGGCGTAAGACTAGGCCTTATAATCCTAACGTGTATCCTGGATCTCGGCTTCCTGTTCTACTATAAGTATTTCAATTTCTTTATCGCAACGGTATTCAGGGTAACCGGATTAACGCTGTCGACAAGGTACGTGGCACTTCCGATTGGAATCTCTTTTTACACATTCCAGATCATGAGCTACGTTATCGATGTCTATAGAAAGAACGTTAAAGCGCAGAGAAATCCGTTCGATCTTGGCCTTTATATTTCGCTGTTCCCTCAGCTTATCGCAGGTCCTATCGTTAGATACATCGACGTTGAAAAGCAGATCAAGTCGAGGACTTTGTCTGTCGATAAGTTCTATGACGGCTCTTTGCGTTTTATGAAGGGCTTCGCAAAAAAAGTTCTTATTGCTGATCAGCTTTCTACATTCGTTGATCTTAACTTCGACGTATCGATCGATTCAGCCGCTGTTAAGTGGGTTGCGATGATCGCCTACACACTTCAGATCTACTACGATTTCAGCGGTTATTCCGATATGGCAATTGGTCTTGGTAAGATCTTCGGATTCGATTTTGTCGAGAACTTCAATTTCCCGTATATCTCTCAGTCCATCAAGGAATTCTGGAGACGCTGGCATATCTCTCTTTCAACATGGTTCAGAGATTATGTCTATATCCCTCTCGGAGGCTCTCGAAAAGGCACATTCAGGACTTACATGAACCTCATGATCGTCTTTATCCTTACGGGATTCTGGCACGGCGCTTCATGGAACTTCATCTTCTGGGGACTTTTCTATGCAGTTTTCCTCGTAGCCGAAAGACTCGGCTTTGGAAAGATCTTAGAGAAACTTCCGCGATTCTTCAGACATTTTTATGCGCTCGTCGTCGTTTCATTCGGCTGGGTATTATTCCGAGCTAATTCTATGACAGACGCAGTGGCGTATTACAAGGGCCTTTTCACTCCGACACCGAACGAGTATATAAGGATCATCACATTTATCGATCCGATGCTCATCTTTGTCCTTGTCATGGGTATCCTGTTTGCATTCCCTCATACCAAGATCCGCGAGAAGCTTAAGACTCTTAAGTCCTATGAAGCGATCCGTTCTGTCGTATTGCTCATCTTGTTTATGCTTGCAGTATGCTTTATGACCGGAGCAGGCTTTAGTCCGTTCCTCTACTTCAGATTCTGATCCTTTTCGAAAAAAAATAATCACAACTTCGTTCTTATTGTTATAATATGTTTAAAAAAGAACGGAGGTATTGTGTATGTGGGTAAAACAGATCAATGTTTTTCTTACTAATCAGTCAGGTAGGTTAGCGGAGGTAACTGATTCTCTTGCTAAGGCTGATATCGATATCAGAGCGCTCTATATAGCTGATACTACGGATTTCGGAATCCTCAGATTGATCGTTGATAAGCCAAGTGAGGCTTTGATCATTCTTCAGAAGGCAGGATTTACCGTAAGTTCTACAGCGGTTATAGCTCTTGCAGTTCCGGATAAGCCGGGAACTCTTGATAAGGCTCTTTCGATCCTTACTGAACATAATATCTCACTCGAGTACCTTTATGCTTTTGTAGGTCGTCAATCGAGTGATGCAGTTATCGTTATCAGAGTTGATAATGCAGAGGAAGCACTCGGATATTTCCACGAGAATGGCATTAAGGTACTGTCACCTGAGGAGGTTTACGGTATTTAATGTCTGACAATATTTATTCGACATATGGTGTCAGTGACAAAACAGCCGCACTAGCCGATGAGGCAATGAAGGCTGTTTTGCCTGTGTTTAGGGAAATCGATGAGATAAGAGAATATAACCAGCTTAAGGTTCTTGCCGCATTCCGCGAAGCAGGCTTTGCAGAAAGGCATATGAGCCTTACAACAGGCTATGGTTATGACGATATAGGCCGAGAGAAGATAGAGGAGATCTATGCCAAGATCTTTGGCGGCGAGAGTGCTTATGTAAGGATCCAGATAAGTTCCGGCACTCAGTCCATATCCGCTATCCTTTACGGAATCATGAGACCTGGTGATGAACTTCTTGCTGCGACAGGAAGACCTTATGATACGCTCATGAAGACGATTGGTCTTGATAAGGATGACGATTTTGATGCTTCTCTTATCGACATGGGTTCTACATACGATGAGGTCGATCTTCTTCCTGACGGAAGTCCTGATATCGCCGGAATCGTATCTAAGCTTAATTCAAAGACTAAGATGGTATTGATCCAGAAGTCCAGAGGCTATTCAACGAGAAGAGCACTCATGAGCTATGACATCAAGGCCATTATTGATGCTGTCAGAGCATGGTCTAAAGAGAATGACCACGAGGTCATTATTGCTGTAGATAACTGCTACGGCGAGTTTGTAGAGAAAACAGAGCCATGTGAGCTTGGTGCTGATATCTGCGGCGGTTCTTTGATCAAAAATCCGGGCGGCGGAATATGCAGCAGCGGCGGATACATTGTCGGAAGGAAAGATCTTGTCGAGAAAGCTGCTTACAGGATAACTGCTCCAGGACTTGGTTCTCATGTAGGTCCTACATTGGGATTTAACAGGATGATCGCTCAGGGATTATTCAGAGCACCTGCAACTGTAGCTGAGTGTCTTAAGGGAGCAGTATTTGCTTCTAAGATGTTCGAACTTACTGGATTTAAGACAAGTCCTTCTGCAATCGAGCCGAGGGGCGATATCGTTCAGACGATCGAATTTAATGATCCTGATAAGCTCGTTAAGTTCTGCCAGATGATCCAGACATGTTCTCCTGTTGATTCTTTCGCTTTGCCGGTTCCATTCGATATGCCTGGTTATAGCGACGAAGTAGTCATGGCAGCAGGCACATTCGTTCAGGGAGCAACTTCAGAGCTTTCATGCGATGGTCCTATGCGTGATCCTTATATCGGATATATGCAGGGCGGACTTGTATATGAACAGGCAAAGCTCGCTGTTATGCTTTCGATAGATGCTTGGGGGTAAAGATACGTGAGTTCTAAGAAGAATAAGATAAAGAGTAAGCCTAATCGTAAGGCTCGTGCCGGAAAAAGAGCACTTAGAAATACCATAGTTGGTGTTTTTATCGCTGCTTTTTCAATGGCTGTCCTTGTATTCGTAATCTATCATCTTTACGATTACATCGCTGCTAAGCCTAAGTTCGAGTTTATTTCTACAGGTCGTGTAGAGCATACGATCGGTGCAACAGCGCTTATCGTAAGAGATGAAGTCGTTATCCCGTCAAAGGCTAAGGGCGATCTTGTAACAAAGGCAACTGAAGGAAGTAGGATCGCGACATCACAGCAACTTGCTATGGTTGTTCCTTCTAACATGTCTTCTACAGTAACTAACCTTCGTAATACTCAGTCTCAGATCTCAGAAGTACAGCAGGAGATAATCGCTTCCGGTAAGGCTTCTGGAGCTCAGCATGTATATAGCGAAGTGGATGATGATATTCTTCCTATCATTGATCTTTTGAGACAGGATGCGATGCAGGGTAACCTCAGTAATATCTCTTCATATGAATCATCTCTTGCAGTTCTTATAGATAAGAGAGAAAAGGAACTTCAGAAGATCGACTTTGGTAAGGACGAGAGACTTAATCTTCTCAAAGGTGATGCTGAGAGTTATCAGAGACAGCTTGAGAAGAGTGCTACTTTCATTACGGCTACAAAACCTGGAATCGTATCTTATAAGCTTGACGGACTTGAGGAAGTACTTTCATTTAAAGAACTTCTTAATGCAGAACCTACAAAGATCCAGGAATATATCAGCAAGTCATCCGGTGCCATCACATCCGATCTATATATAGATGAAGGTGAAAATGTTGCCAGGATATCTCAGAATGAAGAACAGTATCTTGCAGTTATAATGAGCGGTAAAGAAGTAAAGGCCGAAGAGTTTGCTGTTGATACGCTTCATAACATCAATGTTGCATCTGAGGGTGTTACTATCGATAACTGTAAAGTCGTAAGATCAACACCATGTGATGACGGTATCCTTGTAGTATTCTCGACCAGTAGACATGTTGAAAGTCTTATAGGTTTTAGAACTATTAATATAGAGATCGTTATCAATACGACATCAGGACTTCGTGTTCAGACAACAAGTCTTGTTAAGCCTGATTATGACAGAGGCGTAGCAACGATCTATATCAATGAGGACGGATTCGCTTCTGAAGTTGATGTAATCATCAAAGACTATGACAGAGAATTCGCTATCATAGCCCCATTCGGTGATGGTACTGTACCTAACAGCAAGACAGTCATCATAACCAATCCTTCATCAGTTAAACCGGGAGACAGAGTTGAATAGTATGACAAATATAGATGACAATGAATTAGTAATAGGTATGAAGGAGAGGATCGCTAAGATCGAAGAGCGTATATGTAATGCGTGCGCTGAATCCGGAAGACAAAGATCTGATGTTACTTTGATCGGTGTATCCAAAGTATTTCCTGTTGAATATGCAAAAGCTGCATTAAGAGCAGGACTTACTGATCTTGGTGAGAACAGAGTACAGGAACTTGTTCCTAAATACGAGAGTGTAAAGGAAGAAGGTCTTGATTGTAATTGGCATCTTATAGGTACGTTACAGAAGAATAAGGTTAAATATATTATAGGTAAGACCAAGCTCGTTCATTCGGTCGATTCTGTTGAACTTGCACGTGAGATAAATAAGAGATCTTTAGGCTGTAACATTGTTACGGATATCCTATTAGAGAGCAATGTGTCAGGTGAGGAGAGTAAACATGGCTTTGCTCCTTCTGAGCTTAAAGGTGCGCTTGCTGAACTTAATGAACTTGATAATATCCGTGTCAGAGGCATGATGACTATGGCTCCTATTCAGAGTTTTGAAGGGGAAGCCAGAAGTGTTTTCGAAAAGACAAAGAAGATCTTTGATGACTTAAGAAACGAAAGTAAGGATCCTTCTAATTGGGATACTCTTTCGATGGGTATGAGTCAGGATTTCGAGCATGCTATTAAAGAAGGAAGCACCTGCATTAGAATAGGAACTTCGATATTTGGTGACAGAAGATATATAGATTGTCATTGATGTAACATTTGTGTAATAAAAGCTGAATAGAACAGTGTTACATGGCATTTTTATTACAACTGCCCAAATCTTATGGAAATTTGATTTGTCTATTAGTACAATCCAACCATAGTTAAAGAAAAGCCCGGGTGGAGGGCAAAAAAACAGGAGGATTTGTAATATGGCAAGCATGATGGAGAAGTTCAAGAATTTCTTAACAGGTGGAGACTACGAGACGGATTATCAGGACTACAATGATGAGTATACTTCATTCGAAGAGCAGGATGATTATCAGGATACATCTTGGAACGTTCAGTCATCATATGAGGAGCCACAGCCGATTATCGAAGAGCCTGCACCAGCAGTTAAGACTCCGGTATATCAGCAGCCGACTTCTACAGTAGTAATGCTCAGCCCTTATGATATCAGAACAAGCCAGATCGTATGTGATCATATCCGTGAAGGCCACATCGTTATCTGCAATCTTACAGCAAGCTCAAACAACCAGCGTGTAGTTGACTACATCAGTGGTGGTGTATATGCTTTCGACGGTAAGATCGAGCCTACAGCTGTTAAGACAACATTCGTTTGCACACCTAAGAACGTTAACCTTATCGTTGATGCTAACGAGGCTTCAGAGTCCATTTCCGGTACAAAAGTATCTGCTCTCTGATATATAAACAAATAGTTAAATTTTATCCCGGACGTAATGTTCGGGATATTTTTTTGCCCTTTTATCGCATATAATAGAAAAAAATGCGAGGTGACACATGAATACGAAATTCCGAGCTTTAGTTGCTGATACAATGGCTTCATTGGCAGATATAACGTCTAAGGAAGCTTCAGTTATCAATGAAGTAATAGATTTCGTACAGGATGCCGAGGCAATATCTAAACGAGTTAATTCCCTTGAAAGTGATGCTGATATGATCGTGCATACTTTCAATCTTCAGATAAGAGAAAATGAATACATAATGGATGAACAGATGAAGCATTATTTTGGCTTTATAAGTTATATCGAAGAATGTACTGATGTGATCGAAGATCTCGCTATTGCTTTTAATTCTTTTAACATCACATCGCTTAGAGAAGATTATATTCCCTCTTTGATCGCTGTAGAGCAGGCGGCAGAAGTTATCGTTAATCTTGTTGGTTCGATGAGAAATCCTAATAAGAGAGGTCTTATCCAGAATGCCATCATTGATCTTAACCATTGTCGTGACGAAGGTGTAAGGATGTATTCCGAGAGTATGAGAAATCTTTTCACATATGAGAAAGATGCTATTGAGATCATTCGTTGGAAAGAGATCTATACACTTACAAGAGATATCTTTATTGCATTTGAAGATTTCGCTGATTCGTGTGAAGAATATATCCTAAAGTATTCGTAACCTTATTTTAGTCTTTGTAAAATTTTACTATGATAAAATAGTCTCTAGTATGATCTAGAGGCTTTTTTATGGAGAATAAAGAGAAAAAAGAACAACAATTTAAAAAACTGCTTTCGACACTTCCTGAAGACAAACGTAATGAATTGTTTTCAAGACTTAAATCTGTTTCTCCTAGTGAAAGAGAAGCATTGATCGATAAGATCTTAAGCACTGCAGAAAATAAGACTAAGGCTGAACCTAATAGGCAACCTGCACCAAAGCAGCCAAAGCAGCAGCCTAAGAAACAACAAAAGCAACAGCCAAAACCACAGCCTAAGCAAGAGCCAAAGGTTGTTAATAAACCTAAGCCACAGCCTAAGCCGAAAACGGAAAAGCCGAAGACTGATCCTAAGAAGAAAACTGAGATCATTGCAGTTGTTTCGATACTTGTTGTATTCGTTGGTATTTGTCTTGGAATCAAGATCCTTTTCGGAGATAAGATGGATGCAAAAGTAGAACAGATCGAAGCTGCAGCAGCAACTTCTACTGCAGAAACAACAGAGACGTCAGCTGTTACTACTGAATCGGTTGAGACAACTACACAAACAACAGTTGAGACTACACCAGCGCCTACACCGACACCAACACCGGTTCCAGTTGCACTTAAAGAAGATCATCCTGATCTCACTGGTCTTGTGATCGTAATCGATCCTGGACATCAGGCAACGAAATCAGCTAAGACTGAAGAAGTTAAGGCAGGTGGAAAGACTAAGGCAGGAGCAACTACTGGTGCTGTTGGTACTGAAACTGGTGTGCCTGAATATGAATTAACACTTGATATCAGCCTTAAGCTTCAGAGCTATCTTGAAGGATGCGGTGCAACAGTGATCCTTACAAGAACATCTAATGATGTTGATATTACAAATCAGGAAAGAGCTGCTGTAGCTACAAGCAATAATGCCGATCTTTTCATAAGGATACATGCTGATGCAGCAAATGACAGTAAGCAATCAGGTGTAAAGGTCTTTGTTCCGAATTCCGGTAATTACACTAACAGCAATTCAAAGTGGGGAGATGACCTCGGAAATAAAGTTGCAGAATCTATCGGTCTAGAATTCCTGGGAACAAAATCAACAGATGTTTATACAGGACTTAATTATGCGAATACTGTTCCTTCATTCCAGATCTCTCTTGGTTTGATATCAAACTGTGATGATGAAGCAGCTTTGGTAAATGAAGACAATCAGATCGAGATATGCGCTGCAATATCACAGTTTGCAGTTGGTTTTGTGAAAAACTAATTGATGTACAATCTGTGAGCGTGTGATAAAATAAGTTTAATAATTTACAAAAGGAGTTGCATTATGGACAATTATCAAGATGATGATCTTCGTTCGATCATAGATAGACTTCACAGTTTGGGCGAGAAAAAGACTGAAGAGCCGGAGCCTGCTGCACCTGCTGCTGAGAATCTTAAGGCTAGTAAGGAACTTGAGAAGTTTGATTCAGCTCTTAACATTACTAATGACATTAGGCAACTCTCAGAGCGTGTTGAAAGACTTGAAGTTCTTAATTACGGTCTCTGGCTTATGCTCCAGAAGAAGGGCTACACTAACGAAGAGTATGATGCTGCTATCGCTATTGCTAAGGATACGATCAAGAATACTGCAGCTGCTAATACTAAGCAATCCATTCCTTGTCCTAAGTGTGGAAAGCTCTTGCAGGTAGCAAACGTGTTTGGTATCAAGTGTATCTATTGCGGTTATGAGCAGGTAGGTAATCCATATCAGTTCTCCGCTGCTGTTGATGTAAATGCAGAGCCGGTTGAACCTGAATACAATGTTGAGGATGATCTCCGTTTTGATGAACTCTGATCTAACTTGATATTCAATATGAAAAAGAATATAATGACCTAACTCTTAGGTCATTATTTTTTTCGAGAATAATGAGAGCTGTGTATTATCCCTATATATGGGGGTGCACCGGTTTCGACGGGGTCGTTGAGATCGGGGAAGCGGGTGGAGGATTCTCGTTGGCCTCCTAAAAAAACGAGAAAGCAAGTAATTGCAAACAAAACACAGCTCGTAGCTGCTTAATTTAGCTACCGCCTGATCTGTATATCTGCGTATAGATTATAGGCGCCACCTGCAGACCTTACCCGTCAGAGGTTAAACGGGCCAACCTCTGAGGCAAAGCTTTGAGCTTCAGTTGTATCTTATCAAGTTACCGGAATCATTGCCTGTCATTGGGCGAAATGAGAAAGGGAATAAATCCATTCAATGACTGCACCCGGAGATGCCCCGAAGGATATGGTTTCGGACAGGAGTTCGATTCTCCTCACCTCCACCATATACCGCTTGATCTGCAAAGGTCGGGCGGTATTTTCGTTATGATATAATTCAGGTGTTAGTAAGATATATAGACAGGTAAGTAGACAATGAACACCCTCGAAATCAAAAGACTTAAGATACCTTCAGATTATGAGACCGCTGTATTCGTAATAGATGGCAGGCCATTATACGAATACCTGAAGGAATGGGCAAATGGTGATGCGCAACTACTGTATAAGCCTGATATGATGGCGATCTGCTGGACAGACGATTATGATTTCGAAGGAGATAGCAGATTCATGAAGTTTGTTCTGGCGCAGGATAAGGCAATTACGCCCATTTTGAGTTGCCCGGATGATTTTGATTTCTCATGCTCCGTAGTGGTTGCAGATGTGGAAAAACGTGATGATGTTGTTATCTGGAGAAGAATCGGGAGCGTTAATCACTCAAAAGAAAATCTCTAAGAAGAAAAGCGGCACGGTATCTTATACCTGAACTCCTATACCGACGAAGACTGGGAAAAGTACGGGGATAGCATTGCACTTGAAGAAGTTGACAGCAGCGCATGGTGCGATTGGATCGGAAAGAACTGGACCGAAGAACTCTACAGAAGAAGGATCAATTACACATACCCGAAGTATCAGGATGAAGAGAATATCGACTGGATAGCCGAATGCAATTTTGTGTTTAGCAGGAAAGATTATGACAGGCTGGTTGAGTCCTGTTATGAAAATTAACAGGATAAATGAATAAGGTGTCAATATATGGATAATCGGAAGAAAAAAAAAACTACTGAGCGAGATATAAGGTGCTACGCTGAAATCCAAAAGTCAGGAGATATGGTTCATAAGATGGATACGGACAATTATTGCGAAGCATCCGTTTTGTTGTCTTCCGATGATTATGAGCAACTTCATGAGGCAGTATTAGTAACTGAAAATTTTCTGTCTTACAACGGGTCGTGGGATTTTCAAAGAGAAGATCATTCATCCGAAAACCAATATGCGTGTGAAATTCGTTTTAAATGGAATGGATTTGCAAGCACATATGGAAATATAACACAAAAACTCAAGTTGCCTTCAGGGGTAAATAAGGAGTTCCGATTAACTAAGACATTGTAACAAATCCTTAGGATGATTTATCCTGAATAAATCCGACTATGACAGGAGTTCAATTCTCCTCAGAATGGTGTTTTTCAGCTTTTTCGCACGGTACTGACAAAAACAATTAATACCGCTTGATCTGCATGGATCGGGCGGTATTTTGTAGTGACATCAAATATAGCATCGATTCTCTATAATTGTGTGCGCGGCATAATTGTGCTACAATTATGCCAAGGAGGTGGATTATATGCCTACTATTATGCCAATAAGAGACTTAAGAAACACGAGCGAGATATCTGAGCTGGCCCATAAGATGCAGGAACCGATCTTTATAACTAAGAACGGTTATAGTGATCTTGTAGTCATGAGCGCAGAGTTGTATGAGAAATTTGCCCAAACCAACCGAATAGATCAGGCGATCTTCGAAGCTGAAAAAGAAGTTGAAGATGGAGCCGAACCCATTCCGGCCAAAGCAGTAAGGAAGAGATTAGACGAGAAATATCATGGATAAGTATGAAGTAATGCTTTTCCCAAGAGCATATCGTGATCTGGAAGAAATATACTCGTACATAGCTCTGGAAAAACTTGAACCTGGTATAGCTAAAGGGCTTACAGATAGGATCTGGGATGCTATAGAATCACTTGATTCATTCCCGGATTCTCATCAGGATCGGTTAGTCGGAAGATATGCAGGAAAGGGATATAAACAACTCATTGTTGATAACTATATTGCTGTATACAGGATCGATGAAGAAATGAAACGTGTATATGTAGTTACGATCCAGTATGGCGGACGTAACTTGTAGTTTATCTATTATATTGAATATGCTATCATACGCTTAAGATAAGGCTCGACCCACTGCTGCATAGCGGAGGGCCCAGAGCCTTTTTCTTATGCTTGTGATTAGAAGACAGGAGTTCAATTCCCCTCAGAAGCGTGAATGGGTCTCATTTGAAAGACCTAGTCATGTGTAGATACCGCTTGATCTTATAAGGTCAGGCGGTATTTTTATCATGGTATAATACGGGTGTTAGTAAGATAAATCAGCAGGAAGGATGACCGG
>JAGCGE010000347.1 GCA_017649745.1 Clostridiales bacterium
CACCCTTAAGAACATTTGGAGCAGCCTTGAATGTCTTATCAGTCTTAAATTCCTTAACCTCACAAGGCATAGTTCCGTCTTCTGCTACTGTGTGGAAGATAGGTTCGAGCTTGCTCTCATAAGCCTCAAGAGCTTCATCAATAGAAACGGAAGAATCCTTATAAGTGATGATTCCGGAATCATTTGTCTGACCTAAGAACTTACCGCCGACCATCTCGATCTTATCGATAGCGTTTCCATCCTTATCAATTGCAAGGATAACTGTAGCAAGAGACTTCTCAAAGAGAGTCTTCTCATCAATATCTGAAGAGAATGTAAATCCGAGCTTGTTACCTACGAGCATCTCAACCGTACGGGATGCGATACCGCTGGACTTAACAACTGCAGCGTTCTTAAGAAGCCCTCTGGATGTAAGCTCCTTAACAGCCTTGATAACACGGAGAGCATGATCCTTCTTATAGTATCCGTTCTCGTTTCTGCCAACCTTGATGTAGTAAAGTCTCTGAGCTGTACCAGTAAGTGTAGCTGTAATGAGCTTATCTGTTGTAGTCATACCTACTGCAAAAGATACGAGCGTCGGAGGTACATGGATATCGTTAAATGTACCGGACATAGAGTCCTTACCACCGATAGATGCTGTACCGAAATCAAGCTGTGCCTTATATGAACCGAGGAGAGCCTGAAGTGGCTTACCCCATGCTTCTTTGGAGCTCATTCTCTCGAAATACTCCTGGAATGTAAGTCTAGCTGTAAGAGGATCAACACCCATACAGAGGAGCTTCAACAAGCTCTCCAATACTGCATGATAAGAACCGCAGTATGGATTCCACTCTGTAAAGTATGGATCAAAACCATATGTCATAACGGAACAAGACTTAGTTGTACCGTGATCGAGTGGGATCTTACAAGCCATACCTTCTTCTGGAGATGTCTGGAAGTTACCACCGTAAGGCATGATAACTGAACCTGCACCGATAGTTGAGTCGAATCTCTGGATAAGACCCTTTCTGGAACATCCCTCAAGTGAATTCAAAGCACCAAGAAGCGACTTCTTGAAATCACCTGCAACGTATGACTTGTTCTCAGAATCAATATATGATCCCTCTGTTGGCTTAGTAACAACTGCATCAGCATACTGGCTAGCACCGTTTGTATCGATAAAGCTTCTTGGAAGATCAACGATCGTGTTGCCGTTCCAAACCATCTTCATAACAGGCTCTTCAGTTACTTCTGCAACAACGATAGCCTCAAGGTTCTCCTGATCAGCAAATGCGAGGAACTTGTCCTTATCTTCCTTATGGATAACGCATGCCATTCTCTCTTGAGACTCGGAAATAGCGATCTCAGTTCCGTCAAGGCCTTCGTACTTCTTAGGAACAAGATCAAGGTTGATCTTAAGACCGTCAGCAAGCTCACCGATAGCAACAGAAACACCGCCGGCACCAAAGTCATTACAACGAACGATAAGCTTTGTAACCTCAGGATTTCTGAAAAGTCTCTGGATCTTTCTTTCTGTAGGAGGATTACCCTTCTGTACTTCTGCACCGCATGTAAGAACTGACTTCTCATCATGAGCCTTAGAAGAACCAGTAGCACCACCAATACCGTCACGTCCTGTTCTTCCGCCAAGGAGAACAACGATATCACCTGGGATAGGTCTTTCTCTTACGATATTTTCAGCAGGAGCTGCACCGATTACGGCACCGATCTCCATACGCTTAGCTACATAACCAGGGTGATAGATCTCGTCTACCTGACCTGTTGCAAGACCGATCTGGTTACCGTATGAGCTGTAACCGGCAGCTGCTGTACGAACGATCTTCTTCTGTGAGAGCTTACCCTTAAGTGTCATTGAAACAGGAACTGTAGGATCTCCTGCACCTGTAACACGCATAGCCTGGTAAACATAAGAACGACCTGAGAGCGGATCTCTGATAGCACCACCAAGACATGTAGCAGCACCACCGAATGGCTCGATCTCTGTTGGATGGTTATGAGTCTCGTTCTTAAACATGAGGATGTAATCCTTCATCTCACCATCTACATCGATACGGATCTTAATGGAACAAGCATTGATCTCTTCAGACTCATCAAGGTCAGCGATCTTGCCGTCTTTCTTGAGCTTACGCATAGCCATTGTAGCAACGTCCATAAGGCATACAGGCTTTTTAGAAATACGCTCACCATATACTTCTTCACGTGTGGAAAGATAATCTTTATATGTTTCCTTCATCTCTGTTGTAAGAGCATCATCACCCTCGAACTTAATATCTTCGAGCTGTTTAAGGAAAGTTGTGTGACGGCAGTGGTCAGACCAGTATGTATCAAGAACTCTGATTTCAGTAACCGTTGGATCTCTGCCGATCTCCTTGAAGAAGTCCTTAGTAAAGATGATATCAGCTGTGCTCATTGCAAGACCCATGTTGGATCTGAGCTCTTCAAGCTTCTCATCTGACATATCCTTAAATCCTGTAATCGTCTCAACAGTTGTAGGAATATCATATGTATCCTTCAATGTCTCAGGCTTAACATCGGAAGCCTTTCTTGATTCAACAGGGTTGATGAGATACTTATCGATCTCACCTTTCTGATCTTCAGTCAAAGAACCATAGAAGACAACGATCTTAGCTGTCTTAACAAGTGGTCTTTCCTTCTGTGTGAGGAACTGTACGCACTGAGCTGCGGAATCTGCTCTCTGATCATACTGACCAGGAAGAGCTTCGATACCGAGAACATAGCAAGCATCGCTCGTATCGATATTCTCATCATAAACATTATCTACCGGAGGTTCTGAGAAAACGACCTTCTTGGCCTCCTCATACTCTTCATCGGTAATACCGGAAATATCATATCTGTTGAATACCTTAACGGATTCAAGAGTTGAGATACCAAGATCTGACTTAAGATCTTTAAGGATTCCTCTTGCCTCAACCGCAAAAGGAAGCTTCTTCTCAGAAAAGATTCTGCGAACTTCTTGTGACATAAATTATCCTCCACACTTGTTTTAATTTATCATACTAAAATCAATCAACGGTCTTCTCCAAAAGCTTGGAGTTATATTCAAGAAATCTCTTAAGTCCTTCTGAATCAAGAGATCCATGAGCAAGCTTAGCCTGATCGAAAATATGAAGTGCAAGACGATCAGCTTCTTCATCTTTTGTTCCGAGCTCTTTCATCGCTGTAAGCTTAGAGATCAACGGACTATCAGTATTTACAACAAGATCTTCCTTGATCGGGAACATGGAATCAAGATCCTTATACGGATCATCTTCCTTACCTGTACTCATCTTCTCAAACTGCTTACGCATCTCAGCCATTCTTCGAGCTTCTTCAGTCTCTCTGATAAATGCAGGCATCTGATCTTGTCCAAGACCCATAACGGATACTTCAAGTTTATCGTTGCTCAATGCCTTACGGAAAAGATCGGAAAGCTTATCCTTAACCTCATTATCACCTTCGTTACCGGAAAGTTCACTGTCAACTCTCTTGAACTTGAAGTTCTGGTACTTGTATTCAAGGAATGAGATGAAGTTGTTATCAAGTTCCTCATCAAGGATGATAACCTTAAATCCATCCTTCTCAGCCATTGATATATATGCAGCCTGAGCTGTAGGATCAGTTGTATATCTGATAGTATCCTTACCGTCTGTAAGCTCAGCAATAGTAGCAAATCCGCCGTCATTCAACTTGAAAAGACAGATATCCTTTGTCTTCTCGTAGAACTTCTCTTCCTTCATCATTCCGTACTTAACAAATACGGAAATATCAGACCAGTATTTCTCAAAAGATTCACGATCCTTCTTGAAAACATCATTAAGCTTGTCAGATACTTTTCGAATGATATGAGAAGAAAGCTTTTTAACATACTCATCCTGCTGCAAAGCTGATCTTGATACATTCAATGGAAGATCTGAACAATCAAGACAACCCTTAAGAAGGAACAGGAAATCAGGGATGATCTCCTCGATGTTATCAGCTACGAATACCTGATGGTTATAGATCTTGATCCTGCCTTCAAGGCTCTGATATACATTATCAGTCTTAGGGAAATAAAGGATACCCTGGAGATTGAACGGATAGTCCATGTTGAGGTGGATCCAGAAGAGCGGATCTCTCATGTCAGGGAATACATCATGGTAGAACTCTTTATACTCTTCCTCAGTACACTCGGAAGGCTTCCTTGTCCATAATGGTGCTGTATTGTTCAATGCATGAAGTTCCTTAACAGGAGCAACATACTCTTCGTTCTTCTCTTCTTTTTCCTTACGCTTCTTCTCTTCCTCTTCAGCAGCCTTCTTATCAGCTTCTGTGTCGATGAAGAAGATCTCTGTAGGAACAAATGAACAATACTTACGGAGTACTTCTCTTATCTTAGATGAATTAAAGATAGCCTGTGCTTCTTCAGAAAACTTAAGAGTAATAACTGTACCTCTTGAATCTTTAGAAGACTCAGAGATCTCATACTCCATACCGTCTTCAGACTTCCACAAAACTGCTTCTGCATCCTTAACGAATGACTTAGTCTCAATTGTTACTTCATCTGCAACCATAAAAGCGGAATAAAAACCGAGACCGAAATGTCCAATGATACCTGCTTTATCTGTCGACTGTTCCTGATACTTAGTAACAAAATCCATAGCGCCCGAAAAAGCGATCTGGTTGATATACTTCTCGATCTCCTCAGCAGTCATACCGATTCCGTTATCTTCAAATGCGATAGTCTTAGCTGAATCATCATAGATCACATTGATAAAATACTTCTCATCTTCTGAAGCTTCAGCCTGACCAAGTTCAACTAATCTCTTGAACTTAGCAACAGCGTCACAACAGTTGGATACGAGTTCTCGGATAAAGATATCCTGATCTGAATAAAGCCATTGTCTGATAACAGGAAATATGTTCTCAGTAGTTACCGTGACTTTACCGGTTTTTAAAGACATACAAATACGCCTCCCCAAAAATTAATCATTTTTATGTTCTTCGTAGTAACTGTCTACGATCTCTTTATACATCTTCATGATCCTTAAAACGAGTTCATCATTTGCCGAATCAAATTTATATTCATTAACTGATGCTATCGGAAGGATATCAAACGGTGTGCTCGATACAAACAAAGCGACCTTATGGGACGGATCGGTAAGCTTTTGCATATTGAATGTACCGAATCTAAGTGTAAGGCCTGCCTTTTTAAGTGCATCAAGCACGTACTTTCTGGTGATTCCGATAAGGATAAGATCATTAGGCGCCGAATAGATCTCACCATCAACGATAGCGAAGAAATTGGACTTAGAACCTTCAGTCAACTCACCTCTCTTGTTTTCGAGAAGGACCTCATATGGCTTACCATAAGGAGTATCCTCAGAAAACTTCTGTGCTACAGCTTCCTTATATTCACTTCTGAACACCTTAACGTGAGGAGCGACTCTCTCCCACTGAAGGATATTTGTCGCAATACCTGTCTTGAATAGATCTTCAGTCGGGATATTAGCTTCGCAGATATGGAATACTGTATGATCTCTTGTGATGACGATTCGCATATTGCCGTCATATTCTCCAAGAGCAAGAGCATCAAGATAATTGATAAGAGCAAACTTGATGAACTTAGTGTCTACATAAAAGCCCTCAGACGCCTTAACTGAAGCAGTTAATCTCTCAAGATGATCTTCAAGGAATAAAAGAACACCTTTGTATATCCTTACTGTCTCGTAATAGATAATGTCATAGCAAGGTTCAAAAAACTCCATTGCCTGCTCGGAATTACTGCTAACAAGTTTACCATCGATCAAAAGAACATTCGAGATATTATTCTCGATCATAGGATAAGCCATTGGCGACACCTCTTATATATAAATATTCACAGGATAGATTCTATACTTAATTCACCTTTTTTAAAAGAAAATGTTGCACAAAAATTATAAAGTTCTATATTAATAGTAGTTATTTTTCGAGAATCTCTCGAAAAGTCGAAATTTTATGTTGACGAATAATATGTGTTCTGCTAGTATGTGAATCGTTATTCAGAGAAATGCATAATTATTCATAAATTTTGGAGGTGCCCTATGGCAAAAGAAAAGTTTTTATTGGCTTACTCAGGTGGCCTTGATACATCAATCATCATTCCATGGCTTCTTGAGCATTATGATTGCGAAGTAGTTGCTTACTGTGGTGAAGTCGGCGTTGGCGTTGACCACGATTACCTCGAGAAGAAAGCACTCAAGTGCGGTGCCATCAAGTGCATCATCGAAGATATTTCTGAAGAGTTCGTAGCTGACTTTGTATTCCCTACTCTTAAGGCAAATGCAGTTTACGAAGGTAAGTACCTCCTCGGTACATCAATGGCTCGTCCTGTTATCGCTAAGCACTTTGTTGAGGCTGCTCACGCTAACGGATGTACAACAATCGTTCATGGCTGTACAGGTAAAGGTAACGATCAGGTAAGATTCGAGCTTTCCATTAAAGCACTCGATCCTGATATGAAGATCCTTGCTCCATGGAGAATCTGGGACATCAAGTCTCGTGACGAAGAGATCGATTACGCTAATGCACGTGGAATCGAAGTTCCAGTTACAAAAGAAAACAACTATTCAAAGGATGAGAACCTCTGGCACCTTTCACACGAAGGTATGGATCTTGAGGATCCGGCTAATGAGCCTCAGCTCGATAAGATCCTTGAGCTCATGGTTTCACCAGAGAAGGCACCTGATGCTCCTACATATGTAACAATCAAGTTCGAAAAGGGTATCCCTGTAGAAGTTGACGGACAGAAGCTCTCACCTGCTGATCTTTTGAGATACTGCAACAAGGTTGCTGCTGCTAACGGTGTTGGTATCGCTGATATCGTTGAGAACCGTCTCGTTGGTATGAAGAGCCGTGGCGTTTATGAGACTCCAGGCGGAACACTTCTTTTCGCAGCTCATCGTGAGCTCGAGCTCTTGACTGTTGAGCGTGACACAATCCACTACAAGGATCTCGTAGCTCAGAAGTTCTCCGAGCTTGTATACTATGGTCAGTGGTTCCACCCTCTCCGTGAAGCTCTTTCTGCTTTCGTAGATAAGACACAGGAAGTTGTTACAGGTGAAGTTAAGATGAAGCTCTACAAGGGTAACTGCACACCTGCTGGAACAACATCACCATTCTCTCTCTATGATCCTGAGATCGCTACATTTGAGGCTGATGACGTTTACGATCAGGCTGATGCAGGCGGATTCATCAACTGCTTTGGTCTCCCTATGAAGGTCAACGCTAAGATGAAACAGAAGAACGGATTGCTCTGATTTCATTATTGAATCAACGGGGTCGCGAGAGATCGCGGCCCTTTTTAATTTTCGAAAAGGAGAAATGACATATGTATTATGTCCCAGACGGAACCGAACAATGTGGTTACTATGAATGCGAAGACTGTGAGACCGGATTTCTGGACTTAAGGATAGCTCCAAGGCTCGTCTGCCCTTACTGTGGCAAAGAAGTAGATATGGAGGTCGGTCCTGACGAAGAGATGCCTGTCGCAAGAGAAGCAGCTAAGCTCATAAAGATGCTCGAAGGCGCTGAAGAAGTTGAGAAATACGATATATTGTTGAGTCTTGCTATCACAGGCGGAGATTATAACTGGATAGATTAGCGGAGGATTTTATGGATAAGGAACAGATCAGGTTTTTAGAGAACATCTCATCAAATGCTTTTGTCGGTTTGGAAGATGAATACTATGACGGATGGGAACTGCGTTTCACTCATGGTTTTACCGGAAGAGCAAATTCCATACAGATCAAAGGTGAATCATCTATAGACTTATCTGTGAAGATCGCATTTTGCGAGAAAAAATATTCAGAGCATGATTTACCATGCATATTTAAATTGTCCGACGCAGACAAAGAATTTATCTCTATTCTAGAAAACAGAGGCTATTATGTTTTAAAGCCAACTGATGTGATGACACTTCCGCTGAATGATACTGCTATAGACAACAAGATATTAAACGATGTAAGTTACAGTTCAACTTCGGAAGGCTGGTTTGAACCATATTTCGAATTCGAGAATATGGAAGATGAAATGAAACAGGATCTGACAAAAAAGATTCATGCAAAAGTCTCTGTCGATCAGATCTATATCAAACTCATGCATGATGGGAAAGTTGCGGCTGTTGCATCTTTAGCTGTCGAGAACGGATACAGCCTGCTTCATAATGTTGTTGTCTCCCCTAACCTTCGCGGCCTCGGACTAGGCAAAAAACTCTGTCAGGCTGCTATATTAATCTCTAAAGAATCCGGAGCATCACATATATATCTCCAGGTAATACAGAATAATCCGATAGCAATGAATCTATATAACAAGCTCGGTTTCGAAAAACAGTATACATATTACTATGTAACTAAGTAATAAGCGACTTGTGACAACACCATTATAGGTGTTATATTATCTGAGTAAAAAAATGAACTAATATTGGTTTTAAAGGAGAATTACCATGGCTAAGAAAATGTGGGCAGGAAGATTTGAAAAGGCTACAGACGAGGCAGTTAACGATTTTAACTCTTCCCTTCCTTTCGACTGCAGAATGTATAAACAGGATATCGAGGGATCTGTTGCACACAGCAAGATGCTCGCTAAACAGGGAATCATTTCTCAGGAAGATGCAGACAAGATCAGAGAAGGACTTCTCTCTATCATGGATGATATTGATTCCGGTACGCTCACATTCGATTCCGATGCTGAATACATCCATATGTTCATCGAAGAAGAACTTACTAACAGGATCGGAGATGCAGGAAAGCGTCTTCACACAGGTAGAAGCCGTAACGATCAGGTTGCTTTGGATCAGCGTCTTTACGCTATCGATGAAGCTTATGAGATCATGAGCCTTGTTGGTGAATTAAGAGACAGCCTTATCGATATCGCTAAAGATAACCTTAATACTTATATGCCAGGTTATACACATCTTCAGAGAGCTCAGCCAATTACATTTGCTCATTATCTCGGAGCATATATCGAGATGTTCGGTAGAGATATGGCTCGTCTTGAAGAAGCTATCGCAAGAACAAACATCTCTCCTCTCGGTTCAGGTGCTCTTGCAGGAACAACATATCCTCTTGACCGTGAATTCGTAGCTGAAGAGCTCGGTATGGAAGATGTTACAAGGAACTCTCTTGATGGTGTTGCTGACAGAGATTGGGCTATCGAATTATCATCTTTCGCTTCAATCCTCATGATGCATCTTTCTAGACTTTCAGAAGAGATCATCCTTTATTCATCACAGGAATTCAAGTTCATCGAGCTCGATGATGCATATTCAACTGGTTCCTCAATGATGCCTCAGAAGAAGAATCCTGACGTAGCTGAACTTACAAGAGGTAAGACAGGAAGAGTATACGGAGATCTCATTTCCCTTCTCGTTACTATGAAGGGTCTCCCTCTCACATATAACAAGGATATGCAGGAAGTTCAGGAAGCACTTTTCGATGTTGTTGATACATTAAAGGGTGTACTTGTTCCATTCACAGGAATGATCAAGACAATGACGATCCGTAAGGACAACATGGAAGCAGCTGCTCTCGGCGGATTTACTAACGCTACTGACCTCGCTGACTATCTTGTTCGTAAGGGTATCCCATTCAGGAGCACACACGAGATCTCAGGTAAGCTCGTACATTACTGCATCGAGAATAACACTTCCCTTCTTGATCTTAAGATCGAAGAATTCAAGAAGTTCTCTGATCTCATCGAAGAGGATGTTTACGATGCTATCTCACTTAAGACATGCGTTGAAAAGCGTCTCGTCACAGGTGGTCCGGCTCCAGAGGCAATGAAGAAATATCTCGATCAGCTTTGATCTCAGTTATAAATTTGATTAAAAGATTAAGGGTGACTCACTTCATAAGTAAGTCACCCTTTTATTATTTCCTAGTCATAGGATCGTC
>JAGCGE010000348.1 GCA_017649745.1 Clostridiales bacterium
AAGATTGCCGGATATCCCATAAAGCATAACAGCCAGTCTATTCCCGGTAAAACCAACCGCCCAAACCACAGCCATGCTACTCCACCCATTACAATATTTATTGCAATCAATACTCCTAAATAGAGTTTATTCTTGATTTCTTTCTTAATCTTCATTTCATTGATTACATTCCATATTTCGTGACATATGGATATATCAAAAAAACACATATCGGCATTTTTCTTTGTATTAGCCAATGTGCATATAAAGAATGTTGTATTGGAGTCCGGATTGATTGGTTACTAAAGGGTGCAAGTAAGGTGCAGATCCACGATCAATACAGCTCTCAAAGCTTGATATTTAAGGCTTCTCAGATGCCGGTTGGTACCATGCCGTGGCATACAAACAGTACTTTCATCATTAGCTTACGTTACCTTCGTTTTTCAACTTATAATTTATCCATCATCAAAAAGTCTTTAAGCTTTATGTGTTTTACATTGCTTGTTGAATAATCAATATCGTCGTTGGTGATAAGAATTCTCTTGTCTTCTTGAGCTATTCCGGTAAATGCCGACATCTCCCGCTTATAGGTTTTGTCTTCAGTAACGCTGTACGCGACCTGCACATAATAACGCAAGTTGCCTTTCTCAGCGAGAAAATCAATCTCTCTGCCGTTATTATCGTAAACGGAGACGTTATATCCCATATACAGCAACTCGTTATAAACTATATTTTCGAGATTATGCGTAAGATCAAACCTATTATTTTCGCAACGAATAGAATTCAGGGCAACATCACAGTTATAGAGTTTATGGCTTTGTTCCAGTTCTTTTTTTGCACGCCTTGAATATCTGTTGGCCTGATCGATGATATAAGCCTCCGACAGATATCCGATCCACTTTTGAACCGTATTTGATGTGCAAGGTATACCATTACTTTTCATATAGTCGGCAATGGATTTAGCTGAGTAGATCCTGGCATTAGAGATCAGAATGAAACTGGCTACCTTTCTGAACTCACGATCTTTTTTGATCTTATAGCGCTTAATTATATCGTTAACAACTATGGTGTCATCAAGATCATTAAGGTATCTTCGCACCTCACTTTCTGTATCAAATTCAAGTCTCTTAGGGAAGCCACCCCATATCAGATAATCTGTTTCTGATACTGTCTTGTCTAACTCTTTGGCATATTCGGTTACTTCTTTGAATACGAAAGGACGTATTCGGAAGCTAACATATCTACCGGATAACTCTTTTGTGAATTCTCCAGATAGAAGTTTGGAATTCGATCCGGTGATAAATACGGAACATTTCCTAAGTCTGAGAGTCTTGCATGCAAGTTGCCAATCTTCGATTTCCTGAACTTCATCAAGAAAAACATAGCAAAGTCCTGATGTTCGCCTGTCTTCCACATAAGAAACAATATCCTTCCAAGTATTGATCTTCTCAGTTACCAGACGATCCTCAAAATTCAAGAAAACAATGTTGTCGCTCATTTGACGGATCTCATCCATGACCTGTTCAAGAACAACGGATTTGCCGCAACGGCGTACCCCTGTAATGATCTTGATCAGATCACTGCCATAAAAGCCTCGGATCTCTGATATATATTTTTCTCTTTTTATCATGTCGGTCACCACCACTTTGTCCTTACTGAGAATTGTATCGCATCTTCGCAAAATTCTCAATACGATTGAGAATTTTGCTGGAACATTAAATTATTCTCAATGAGAGTAGTGAGTGATCAAGAAAATCGGATAGCAGAAAACCTGCAGGTGTTACCGGAAAACCTCACTTGGAAAGGGTCACGCGAAACGACTGGGTTTATGTACAACTTTCTCTTTTTCAGCGCCGTAAGCCCATTGATTTCAAGGGTTTTGATCAGATCGGTACCGCCATGCCGCGGCAGACCATTAATACTTTTATCATTGATTCAATTCCTTTGCTTTTTTACCAAGGAAACTATAGCACAGATTTTAAAAACAGACATACTCAATTTCACTAGTTACATTTTCCAGTGTTTCATCATCACCTGTCAACGTAAACCTAAGTCACTGATACAGCGCTTTGATGCAACAGTTGCCGGGGAAAAAATCGATACCCAGTTCAGACTTGATATTCTCATCTGTAAGATCCACCCAGTCATCAAGTTTTACATAGGACTGCCCGCTTTCAGACTTGGTGGAATAAAGGATCGTATCATAATTCACAGATTCCCCTTCGACAGAAGCTGCTTTGGAATAGGTTATGGCAATTGCGTAATCTGTAACTTCTATGGGAGTGTCAAGTTCGATCGTGTGATAACCCTGATAATCGAGATGCGCATCCTGGGAATACAGCAGTTCCGAGAAACTGCTGTCATATATCTCAATCTTGATATCCTGTTCATCGGTGACGGAATTATAGGTTCCTACTGCTTGAAGCGTACCACTCTTGTGGAAAACGTTGGCGGTAGTGGTAGAATCTCCTAAATTTATATATGTATCATCGGCGACGCCTGCATCATATCCTAATACGGCTGAGTATTTATCGGTGACAGAAATACTTACGGGAGCTTCAAGAGGCGCAGAGTATGACAGGTAACAATAATCCGAATCATACTGACTGTTATAAACTATCCAGGCGCCGTCTTCGGTTGCCTGGGTATTGAAATACTCCTTCGGAAAATGATCATCATATCCTATTATTGCTACATTATGATCAAATTCTTCTTCTGTGTAGTTAAGAGTAAAGTATCCATAATAATACCCTGAATAATTAGGGGAAGTATCGTTTACACCGACGGATATGCTGCCGCGATCGTGGAGATTCGCTTTGATAGCATCACGGTCATTAGCATCCAGTACCACCGCGCTGTCCAAAGTCATGTTATTGATTCCGTCAGAAAGTGCTGCGACTACTACAAATGGTGAGCCGCCGGCCTCAATTGCTGATGAGCCCTCCACCGGTGCAAAGCCCTCATCTTTATCGCTCCGGTATATATTGTCGAGTAATTCCATAGGATCGATAGTTATATAGTTGCCGGTCTTCATGACATAGTTGGTTTCTATGCTGTTTTTTCCTGCATAGATCCAACAAGTTCCGCCTACCTGCTTTTCCATCTGTATCTCGGGATATTCCTCAAGCAGATTGAAGTATCCGTCTTCACCATGAACATATTTCTCTGAACCGGATGCGGTTTCTACTGTAGTCTCTAATGTCGTTTCGCTTGTGGTTTCGACCATAGTCTCTAATGTCATTTCACTAGTGGATTCGACTGTAGTCTCAACCGGTTTAGTTGAGCAAGCAGATAAAAGCAATATGCCTGATATACTGAATAACAAAAATGATCTTTTCATAATAGTTCCTTATCTTCGAATTTCTCCTGAGCCGCAGCATTTCACATTAAGAGTTACTCTATAAACAATTCCAAATATGATTGGATCCTGGCCTTACTGTATAGCTCATCCGAAAGTCCAAATTCCGGATCATAATACTTTCCATGATAATATAATACCCAGTGACTATACTTAGGCAGCAAAACCTTAAGAATACATACCGGTGGCAATATAGATTTATTATCTGCCTTAGTCATTGTTTTCGCTTGGGCAATCCCATAGTGGATCAAGGCCCTTTCAATATCCTTTTTCCCGGTTCCCTTATCATTATTCATTACCCGGATCACATCATCCACAGGTACATCTGCGATCATAGCTACACAAGCCTGACCGCACAAATACTCTGTTGGTTGCTTTATGTAATGTATTTCTCTCATAAAACTTCTCCCATCATCAAATAGCCATTTTCATCATTGTATGAAAAGTCCTTAATCCCCTGTCTTCTGCTTCTCATCACGGTGGTTGCGGCTGATGATGAGCGATGCACCGCAGAATCTGCACTCACGTTCATCCTCGTCCCTGACTGAGCCGCAATTCGGACAGTTGGAATAATATCTGTGTTTCAAGAAATCCACCTTTTCATCCAGAACTACCTGTTTAGCAGCATTCTTTTCCCAAAGTTTCTTGGATGCAGCCTTCTCGATATTATCGTGCGATCTGTTAAGATAGATTATCCCTACAATAATATAAATCGCAAATAGTGCAAGAAAGAACAATGGAAGTATCCTGAGCACCTCTTCGACAAAGTAGTATGATGCTCCTTCAACCCCTGCTTTCAAAAGGAGCGGACATATCAGTTTGCTGAACAGATCTGTCACATAGAAAACAATACAGATCACTATTCCGATGATACCTATCAAAAGTGAATTCTTAAAAAACTTGTGCATACTCATCCCTCATTATTTGCAGACAAAAGACGATGAACTGTATCAGGATCCATTCCCGATTCTGACAATACTTCAAGTGAACTACCACAGAACTGACAGGCAGTAACATCTTTAGGTGCGATCGAACCGCAGTTTGGACAGCGGTCATAAAACCATTTGCTGCTCATGGCGTCCTCTATGACTTCGATAGTATCAAGCCTTACCTTAGTCGCATAATTATCCTCAACTACCCTCATGGCACAGGCATGAAGTATCCTGTGTCTTGTTTTTCGAAAAACAAGACACAGGATACTTCATGCCTGTGCCATGAGGGTAGTTGAG
>JAGCGE010000349.1 GCA_017649745.1 Clostridiales bacterium
GCATTTGTTTTAGGTGGCTGTAATGCGCCTGTAGGTGAAGAGATGGAGGAACTCAAAAGTTCCAAGGCTACTACTGAAACGACCGGTGAAACAACTGAAACGACAATTGAAACAACGACTGAAGCGACCTCTGACGGAACTTTGGGCGACGATGATCTGAAGAAACTCGAGAGTAACAGGGAAGCAGCCGATATAGATATCATCGAGCACCAGTTGATAAGGGATCTTGTAAATGAATATATCGATGATCCAAAATGGAACTTTATGAATTATGAACACATGGAACTGGACCTTGAAGATAAGTTCTGGATCGTTGAAGGTGTCTTTATAACTACTGCAGAAGATGGAATAAAGGCCAGAGGTGCATACTTGTTTGACAGTTATGATCACGCGATGGATTATGTCAATGATACAGAAATGGAACTTGTTTTCGAAGAGCAGGATGACGGATCGATAAACTTTGATAATACTAATGATTCAGAAATGAAAAAGGACTATTACGGAACGATCTATCCTGACGGATCTGTTATAGAGTACATGGATTTTGATTAAAAAAGAGGAGTTACATCTGTAACTCCTTATTCTTTCTCACTTAATCTGTTGATCATGGCTTCGATCGAGCCTCTGTTAAACTCGCAGAAACGTTTGAACTGCTGCTGTATGTCGTTGCTCATGCCGTTCCTCATCCAGTCGACGGCCTGACCGAAGATGACGCATTTATAGAAGTGGATGACAAGTTCTTTGTCCTCCGGCGCGATGTTCCTGCCCTTTGTGAGCTCATCGAAATAACGAGTGATAACATCAGCGCTTATCTGCATGAAGTAGTGCACGAAGATGTCACGGCTGTTGGAATTGAAAAGGTGAGCAGCGATCGTCTTGTGCTCGAGGGAAAATTCGATTACTGCGTAGAGGCAGTCTTCGATGGTATCAAAGGAATCGTACTTATCCATTATCTTCTGAGCTTCTTCCGTGACAACGTCTTCGATCAATGTAGGAAGATCGTCGTAGTGATAATAGAACGAGTTACGGTTTATGTTGCACTCTTCGACGATACTCTTTACAGTGATCTGCGAAAGAGGCTTCTTCTCGAGCTGTTGCAGAAATGTCTTCTTGATGAGTGTTTTCGTATCCATATAAGGATTATAACTCAAAGCGAAGAAAAAGGCTGTCATTGCTGACAGCCTTCGTAAATATCAGGCGAACCCGTGTGCCTCCATGACGTCGTAGAGATTGGTCTTGCCTTTTTGTTCCTTCTTACCACGGATAACGAAAAGGAAGACGGTAAGAAGTGTAGATGCGAGGAAGATCAGTAACAGGATCCTTACCGACATCGGGAACGGTTCGCCGCCGCCGATCGAACTCCTGAATGCGGCAACCGTGTAAGTGAAAGGCATGAACCTGTTAAGGGCCGCTGCGAGAGGACCGGAGACTTCGATAGGATATGTACCTGCAGAGCCTGCGAGCTGGAGTACCATGAAGATCAACATTATGAAGCTTCCGACTTTGCCGAGAAGTACGTTGAAGAAGTACATTATCGACATGAAAGCTACTGATGCGAGGCAGGCTACGAGGATCGTCTGGCCGAGCCTTGCAGGTGCGAAGCCGAGCGTGAAGTGAAGTATCAGCACGAGGACTACAGCCTGGAGGATCGCCATTGGATAGAGGACGCTAGCTTTGCTGAGCCACCACTTGAAGCCTGAATCCATGCTGTCATGCTCTGTGAGAGGGTACATGAGGCAGAATGCGAGGCATGCTACCCAGAGACCAACAGACATCATGTATGCTGCCATTGCGTGACCATTGTCGCTTACATTTGTAAGCTTTGTCTCTGTAGTCTCAAGAGGGTTCGAAAACATCTGCGCGTTAGCTTCGTTCTTGTTCGTGTTTTCGAGCTTGTCGGCACCTTCAGAAAGACCGTCATAGAGTGTCGAAGTACCGTCGATGAGATCAGGCATTGAATCGGAAAGAGTATTCATGCCGTCGTTCAGGTCAGAAGCGCCGTTCTTAAGATCTGACGCACCTGTAGCGAGCTTGTCGGCACCATCCTTAAGATCGGAAGCGCCTGTGAGGATAGTCTCGTTATTGGATACGAGTGTTGATGTTCCGTCTGCAAGAGTTGTTGCACCGTTTGCGAGAGTGTCAGCGCCGCTTGAGAGAGTTGCCGTACCCGTTGCGAGAGTTGCTGCACCATCGTTAAGATCGCTCATGCCGGACTTGAGCTTATCAGTTCCGTCAGCAAGTGTTGCAGCACCGTCAGAAAGAGTGCTGGCGCCTGCCGCGATCTTGTCAGCGCCGTCAGAAAGAGTGCTGGCACCTGTTGAAAGTCCCGTTGCTCCGTTAGAGAGAGCAGAAGTGCCGTCCTTAAGTGCCGAAGCGCCTGTGGCGAGCTTATCAACGCCGTCAGCCATTGTGGATGCGGAATTATTGAGTAATGTAATACCGCCTGAAAGATCTGATGATCCTGTGCGGAGTGCTTCAGAATTACAGTTGTCTTCACCTACGAGAGTGTTAAGACCGCTGTTGAGGTTAGTTGCACCCTGTGAAAGAGCTGCGACCGAATCACCGAGACCTCCCTGAGATGAGATCGCACCGTCGAGCGAAGCGTATGCTGTATCAAGTGACTTTATGTTGTCTGCGAGTTCCTGTGGGATAACACCGGTTGATGCCAGATAGTCGGCTGAAGCCGAGAGGTTATCCAGGTTTGTCTTGAACTGGGCTGAAGATGCCTTAAGTCCGTTCTCTCCGTTAACTGCACCATCGAGAGTCGTAAGACCGGTGGAAAGCTTAGATGATGAAGAAGCGATGAGGTCGACATTATCTGTATATGTCTTAATGCCGCTCTTAAGAGATGCAGCGCCTGTATCAAGTTCGCTTAATGCACCTGTCATGACAGGCATTGAAGAATTAAGAGAATCGAGTCCAGTGCTTAAGTCAGAAGCGCCTGTAGCAATATCTGAAGCTCCTGCAGCAAGAGTAGATGCACCGCTGCTTAAGTCTGAAGCACCGCTTTGAAGTGAAGTCATTCCGTCAGAGAGGTCCTTGGAACCGTTCTTCAGGGCATTGGCACCATCATCGATCGAAGTTGCTGCACTATATGCCTTAGAAGTTCCGTCGGAGAGAGCTGCTGCACCTGAGTTGACCTGTGAAGCACCTGACTTAAGGGAAGTAGCGCCTGTTGAGAGCGTCTTCGCTCCGTTATCTATCCTGTCAGTTCCGTCCATATATGTAACGAGACCTTCGTTAAGTTGTGATGCACCGTTACTTAATGTTGATGTTCCGTCGCTGAGCTGAGTCGCACCATCTAAGAGAGCGCTTGTACCTTCACTTAACTGATCGACGCCGTCGCTAATTGCGTTCTCGCCATCGAGGATCTTGGAAGTTCCTTCAGAAGCCTCATCAAGTGAGTTGCCCAGAGTCGTAAGCTTTGTAAAGAGCGTTTCTGCATAAGTCTCTGTCACCTTGCGTTCGAGGCTTAATTCCATCTTCGTCATAGCCGATTCGGAAAGCTTCATCGCTACGTAGTTTGTAGCAGGGTCCGTCTCGTACTGAAGATCCATCTTTGATGGCTTATCGTCGAGCACTGTGGTTGCGTTGTGTGAGAAGTCCTCAGGGATCGTGATTATCATGTAGTACTGACCGCTCTTGAGTCCCTGTTTTGCTGATGCCTCATCAACAAAATGGAAGTCCAGGGAAGCGTCTTCCTTGAGGTTCTTTACGAGTTCATCGCCGATCGCGATCTCCTCGCCGTCATACATGACTGGCTGATCCTTGTTTACGACTGCTACAGGGAGCTTGTCGAGCTCGCCGTACGGATCCCACATCGACGCGAGGAAGAATCCCGCATAGATGGAAGGGATCAGGATGATAGCCATAAGCACCACGATGAGCAGGGGGTTATGGATAAGCCTTTGCCATTCCTTTTTGATCATTTGTATCACTCCTTTTCGTTTTGTCGGCTCTATCATAGGTCTGCTCGAAAACACTCTCAATAGACAGAATCGTCCCCGTGTCTAATTGGCGTAAAACAAAAAGGCGACCGGTATAAGACCGATCGCCTTTCGTTACTTCTGTATCTATCTGTTATATCAATTGCAAGGCTCGAATTCAGTGATGAGCATGTAGGCGGGGGTTCCGTCCGCGCTATAAGCAGTGCTTGAAGACCAGACACCTTCAACAGGAGAATCCGTATAATCGTAAGTCTGATAATCAGTCAAAACACCGTCTTCGTATTGCTCGATCTTTATCTTGTTTTGACCGTCGTATGTATATACCCTATGGAATTCTTTCGGCTCATCCTCTCCTGATTCATTCTTGATCGTATAGTAAGAATAATCTTCGAGGCATCTGTCTTCTGAATCGTAGTAGAAGACTTCGTTGATACCGTCGGTTTCTTGATATTCAACGTAAGAACCGTCAGCGTTATATTCAAAGGTGTGGGTGCTGTATACAAAGCCTGTTCCATCACCTTGTTCAGATCTGATCACACGACCCTGGTCATCATAGAAGTAATTGACTACATAATTGATGGCATTATCGTTATCGACATCATAGCTGACTGTCTTGATCTTACCGAATTCACCATATTCTGTCTCGGTATATGAATTTGCAGTACCCTGATAGCTATATCTCCACGACTTGATCAATCGACCTTGGTCATCATATTCATAAGTGACGTGTTCAGCTATGTCTGTACCGTTGTATCTAGTATTCTCGATCGTCTTATTATCTGCGGTGCAAAGGCGCTCTATGGTGAGCTTCATATCATCACCTTCAGGACTGCAGCTATATTGCTTTAACCTATATGCAGGAACCAACTGCGTACTGCTTTCAGAGACTTCAGTGTCAGCTGCGTCAGACAAGCCTATTGCTGCTTCGGAAGAAGAGTTATTGCTATCCGGACCTTTCACTGTCTCCTCTATAGCATCGACTTTTTCTGCCGAAGTGTCCTTCTTATTGTCGTATGTTACCTTAAACACAGCGACGGCGGTTCCGCCTGCAAGTACCAATGCTGCTGCACTTATCAAGAGTTTTCTTATCATTATATTTTTTCCTCCCTCGGCAGCCGTATGTGCTGCGGCTGCAATATTCTGGGATGCGGAAATATTTTTGATAGCCGGTGGGATCGGTTTGAACTGAACCGATTCTGCTTCCTTTTCGAAAAGTAATGTTAAGAACGGGATGCCCATAGCAAACAACTTGTCATCGTTATCTTTCTCATACTTCGTTACCTCCTTCTTGATCTTTTTCCTTGCATAGTCGAGACGTGAAAGAACTGTGCCCTGAGGTATCCCAAGTTGTTCGGAGATCTCGCCGGTCGTCATGTTGTTGAAGTAGTAGAGGATCACGGTTATGTAGGCATCTTCGGAAAGGCACTTCCTTACGATGTCCATGATGATCTTTCGTTTCTCGTCCGATTCAACAAGCGATGCCGGCAGGAAATCTTCCCCGACTGCTTCCTCGTTCTCGAAAAATTCATCCTCAGCGACGAACGTCCTTCTGGACTTTAGAACGTTCAGACATTTATTGGCCGCGATCTTCTTGATCCAAGCGACAGCCTTTGTCTTGTCATCGAGAGAATCGTACGCCTTATAAGCAGTGACGTACGTATCCTGGATGATGTCCTCGGCATCTTCCTTATTCTTCAGAAGATTGATCGCCGTCCAGTACACTGCCTTGTACGATTCCTTATAGAGCTTTTCGAGTTCGGTTTCAGTCATTTCTTGTCTCCTTTGATTTCCGCATCTATTAACTAAGACAACTAAGTCCCGGTCCCTATTCGAAGTTTTCGAAAAATTTTTTCAAAAGATGCGGAGAAGGGGTAATCCCGTCCATTATAACATCCTAATTAAAGCGCACTTGCAAAAAATAATAACCGTGATATACTTACTACCAAAGGCTTTGACGAAGAGTTCGCTTTGACGACTGTCATACAGAGAAGAAGACGATTGGTGAGAGTTTTCGATAAGTATCAAGGTGTATGTAGCTTCCGAGCCGGAAGGAAGAAAGGGCTTCCCGAGTAGAACCTTCCCGTGAATGTTACGTTAGTGCATAGGGGTTGATTGATCCCGATAAGTGGCGGCGACGCAATTTGAGTGGTACCGCGGGTGTATAAGATATTAACACTCGTCTCAAAGTTCTAAATACTTTGGGACGAGTTTTTTTGTCCCATCGAAAAGGAGACTTAGGTATGGTAAAAGTTATCGGAGGTCTTGATCGTAAGATCAAGGAAATGGCAGGACGTATTAAGGACTTGCGTGAGATCGTAGGCCTTAGCGTTGAAGAGATGGCTCAGAAGACCGACGTTTCGGTTGAGGAGTATGAGAAGTGCGAGAGTGGTGAGGTAGACTTAAACTTCGCATTTATCTATCGCTGTGCGGGCGCCCTTAAGGTGAACGTTACAGATATCATCGAAGGTTTCTCACCAACGCTCGATTCCTACACAGTTACACGTGCAGGTAAGGGACAGGAGATCGCCAAAGCTCACGGAATGACATACTACAACATGGCGTATGCTTTCAAGAACAGGATCTGTGAGCCGCTTTACGTAAGAAGCCAGTACAGAGAAGAGGCTCAGACAAAGGACATCGAGCTTACTACTCATGAAGGTCAGGAGTGCGACCTTGTGCTTGAGGGTAACCTCATGGTACAGGTTGGTGATCATAAGGAGATCCTCGGCCCTGGTGACACGATCTACTTTAACAGTGACACGCCACACGGAATGATCGCAGTTAATGGTAAGGACTGCGTATTCTATGCATTTGTGCTCAACGCTGCAGGTGAGCCGAAGATCGACAATAAGCCTGTTACAAAGATCGCAGGTACGAAGGTCATCGAGCCTGAGAAGAAGCAGCGTATCTATAAGAACTATATCGATGTTGAGTTTAACGAGAACGGCACACCGATCAAGATGAATTTCAAGAACACAGAGAAGTTCAACTTCGCATTCGACCTTGTTGATGCTCTTGCTGATCGTGAGCCGGAGAAGCTCGCTATGCTCCACATCTCACAGGATAAGACAGAGCGTCGTTTCACGTTCAAGGATATAAAGAAAGCATCCAATCAGTGCGCCAACTACTTTAAGTCTCTTGGCATCAAGAAAGGTGACAGAGTTATGCTCGTTTTGAAGCGTCATTACCAGTTCTGGTTCGCGATGATGGGTCTTAACAAGCTCGGCGCTATCGCTATCCCTGCTACGAACCAGCTCCTCGAGCATGACTTCGACTATCGTTTTAAGTCAGCAGGCGTATGTGCTATCCTCTGTACAGCTGACGGCGATACAGCGCATCAGGTTGATATTGCAGCAGAGAAGAATCCAGGACTTCTTCATAAGATCATCGTTAACGGTACACGCGAAGGCTGGAGAACATTCGACGAAGAGTACATCTTATACAGCAGCAAGTTCGAGAGAACAGAAGATTCACCTTGCGGCGATGATCTGATGCTCATGTACTTCACATCAGGTACATCAGGCTATCCTAAGATCGCTATGCACAACTACAAGTATCCTCTCGGACACTTCCACACAGCTAAGTACTGGCACTGTGTTGATCCTGACGGACTTCACTTCACGATCTCCGACACAGGCTGGGCTAAGGCTATGTGGGGTAAGCTATACGGACAGTGGCTCGCTGAAGCTGCAACATTCGTTTACGACTTCGATCGTTTTGATGCGGCTGAGATCCTTCCTATGTTCGAAAAGTACCACATCACAACATTCTGTGCTCCGCCAACAATGCTCCGTATGCTTATCAAGCAGGATATCTCCAAGTATAATTTCTCATCAGTTAAGCATATGACAACAGCAGGTGAAGCTTTGAACCCTGAGGTTTATCGTCAGTTCGAGAAGATCACGGGTCTTCAGATCCTTGAAGGATTCGGTCAGACTGAGTCCACGATGATCATCGGTAACATGAGAGGCGCAGACCACAAGATCGGTTCCATGGGTAAGCCGGCACCGATCTACGACGTAGATATCCTTGATCCGGACGGTAATTCCGTTCCTGTTGGTGAGACAGGCGAGATCTGTATCAATCTCAAGAACGGTTCTCCTTGCGGACTTGCAGTAGGATATTATCACGATCAGGAAAAGACTAACGAAGTATGGCACGACGGCTGGTATCACACAGGCGACACGGCATGGAGAGACCAGGACGGTTTCTACTGGTACGTTGGTCGTGTAGACGACGTTATCAAGTCCTCCGGTTATCGTATCGGACCATTCGAGATCGAGAGCGTTATCATGGAGCTTCCTTATGTACTCGAGTGCGGTGTTTCAGCTGCTCCTGATGAAGTAAGAGGTCAGGTAGTTAAGGCAAGTATCGTTCTCGTTCCGGGCACTGAAGGAACTGAGGAACTTAAAAAGGAGATCCAGAACTACGTCAAGGTTCACACCGCTCCTTACAAGTACCCGCGTATCGTAGTTTTCAAGGACGAGCTTCCTAAGACGGTAAGCGGCAAGATCCAGAGAAATAAGCTCTGATATATTTTGCTCAATATACAAAGGGGGATGTCTCAA
>JAGCGE010000350.1 GCA_017649745.1 Clostridiales bacterium
AGATGGTATTTCTACAGCGCTAACTCACCATGGCTTTCCAACAGATTCTCTGATGCTGCCGTTAACGAAGGCCAGAGAAAGTTCATGGGAACACTTTGGAATACATATGCATTCTATGTAATGTATGCAGATATCGATAACTTCGATCCGACCAAGTATACTCTCGATACAAAGAACCTTTGTGCTATGGACAGATGGGTATTAAGCAGACTTAACACCCTCATCAAGGATGTTAACGAGAAGATGGCAGGTTATGACATCACTACAGCTGCAAGACTCATCCAGGACTTCACTGATGAACTTTCCAACTGGTACGTAAGAAGAGGTCGTGAGAGATACTGGGGCGGAGATATGACTAAGGACAAGGTCGATGCATTTATGACTTTGTACACGGTACTTGATGAGTTCTCTAGACTTATCGCTCCATTTGTTCCGTTTATCTCTGAGTCTATCTATCAGAACATCGTAAGAACAGTTAATCCTGATGCACCTCTCTCAATTCATATGTGTGATTGTCCTGAGGTTAAGGAAGAACTCATCGACAAGAAGCTCGAAGAAGAGATGGATCTTGTTCAGAACATCGTTGTTCTCGGTCGTGCAGCAAGAGCACAGGCTAATATGAAGAACAGACAGCCTTTGTCTGAGATCTTTGTTGTTGCCGATAAGAAACTCGACGAAGAGTATGGTCAGATCGTATGTGAAGAGCTTAATGTAAGAACTATCAAGTGTCTTGAGGATGCCGGTGAGCTCGTTGACTATAAGCTCAAGCCACAGCTCAGAACCTGTGGACGTAAGTTCGGTCCTAAGCTTAATGCAGCTAAGGAAGTAATTGCTAACCTTAACGGTAAGGAGATCGTAAGTAAGGTCAAGGAAGGTCCTGTAACTATCACAGTTGACGGTGAGGACTTCAAGATGAACGAGGAAGATTTCCTTGTTGAGACAGTTCAGCCTGAAGGTCTTTCTACACAGGAAGATAAGGGTGTAACAGTTTCTCTTAATATCGTTCTTACAGATGACCTCATCGAAGACGGTTTCGTAAGAGAGATGATCTCCAAGATCCAGACTCAGCGTAAGGAGACAGGTCTTGAGGTTGTAGACAGGATCGTTCTCTCATACGACGGTAATGAGAAGCTTGCTTCCATCATCGAAAAGCAGAAAGAGTTCATTGCTTCTGAGGTACTTGCTGCTGAGATCAAGGCAGAGAAGTGCGATGATATGAAGGAATGGTCAGTTAATGGAGAGAAGATCTTCTTTAATGTTAAGAAGGCCTGAATCATTAGCTAAGAGGAATTATTAATGATTATTTTTAAACTTTTGAGACAAGGCTATTCGCCCAAGGAGATACTATTCTACGTATTGATATATGTCCTTGCTTTGTCGATCGCTTTTTCGTTCCATGAGTTTATGCATGCTGTCGTCGCCTACAAGTTAGGCGACGATACGCCTAAAAGCGGGGGAAGAGTTACTCTTAATCCGCTCGCACATATCGATCTTAGAGGACTAATCCTATTATTCTTGATAGGTATCGGTTGGGGTAAACCTGTAGTTTGGAATCCTTATAAGGTTACTAAGTGTAAGCCGAAGGTTGCAATGATCCTCGTAAGCCTTGCAGGTGTAACAGGAAACTTTATTATTGCGCTTGTTGGCAGGATAATCCTTGTTTTCTGTTTGAGATTTATACCTAACGATTCAATGTGGATATCCTTGCTCATTCTTTTCTTCTTTTATCTGGAAGAATTGAATCTTATGCTTCTTGTATTTAACCTTTTGCCTATACCTCCGCTTGACGGTTTCAGGCTGATTGATTCGATCCTGCCTGTAAGAGCAAGGTACTCTGGATTCTACAAAGGTTTTATGAGATACAGTCCGAACATACTCTTGGGTATAATTTTGTTGGGCGCATTAGCTGATATTGATTTATTGAGCGGATTCTTTAACATTATGGAGACCCCGTTCAGATTCGTGATCGAACTTGTAGCCGGATTTCTGGCAAGATTAATAAGTGTATCATAATTAAGGAGAAAGCAGATGGAAGAGACATTACATCAAAAGCCGGATGTTAAGATCAGGCATTTTGAAGGTCCTCTCGACCTGCTTTTTCATTTGATCGAGAAAAATGATATCGATATCTACGACATACCGATATCTGATATCACCAGGCAGTATATGGACCATCTCGAAAAGATGCAGCAACTCGATATGGAAGTTGCTTCAGAGTTCCTCGTTATGGCTGCAACTCTCGTTCATATCAAGTCCAGGATGATGCTTCCGAAAAGAAGTGAAGATAACGAGATCGTTGAGGAAGATCCGAGAGAAGAACTCGTTATCAGTCTTTTGCGATATAAGCGTTGTAAGTTCCTTGCAGGAGAACTTAAGACAAGGCATGAAGACTTCCAGAACTGTTACTACAGGATCCCTATGACAGCTAAGTCTCTTGATATCGAATTCGAAGCTCCTCCGCAGGAGTTCGATCCTAAGCTTTTCGATGAAGCAGTAGAGATCGTATGTAAGAGAAATGAAGTGAGATTTGCAGATATCTCTGCGAAGATCACACACATCCTTAAGAAGGATAAGTTGTCAGTCAGAGAGAGAATGAAGTCTGTCTGGGCATCGATCACAAGAAGAGGAAAGTGCTTTTTCCATGAACTTTTCCCTAAGGGTAAGGTTGAGAAGATCGACAGGATCGTCGGATTTCTCGCTGTGCTTGAGCTATTGAGAAGCAATAAGATCAAGGCTGAACAGAAGAAACCGTTTGATGTCATACTTCTTGAAGAGAAAAGAGCAGGTGAGGCTTGATGGATATTAAGAAAAACTACAGTGAAGAAGATTTTCCCATAGAGGGCGAACAGACATTGGATGATTTTCTCGTAAGAGAGAAAATGGCAAGGAAGAAGGACAACGAAAAGGATGATTTCCAGCTTGTTGTTCAGGAACTTCCAAGTGCTCTGGAGGCTATCTTATTCGTAAGCGGTGAGTCGGTCTCTCTCGACAGGTTCGAGGAGATTACCGGTATTGATAAGAGCGTTGTAGAGAAGTCTCTTGATAAGCTCATGACTGAATACGAGAGCGATCCGTGGGGCGGACTTCTTTTCAGACGAGTTGAAGATTCATATATCATGTGTACAAAGCCTTCGATGAAGAAGGTTCTTGAGAGAATGTTCATGCCTAAGATTAAGGCTCCATTGTCACAGGCTTCTTATGAGACTCTTGCTATAGTTGCATATAATCAGCCTGTTACAAGAGCTCAGGTTGAAGCAGTCAGAGGTGTATCGAGTGACAGTATCATATCGAGGCTTCTTGATAGGGGCTGGATCGAAGAAGCAGGAACACTTGATGCTCCTGGAAGACCTACATTGTTCAAGACATCAGAACAGTTCTTGCTTGAATTCGGTATCGATTCCATAGATGAACTTCCTTCTATGGAACTTATGAGTTATAAAACTATCAGAGATCTTGAGCAGTCTTTGGAGGATGCTGCAGGATCTAATGACAGCCGACAGATCTCGATCGACGGTCTTCTTGAACAGCAGGCAGTCGAAGCTGAAGGTATCGGCGACTTGGGAAAAAGTGATTTCGATGAGGGTTAAGGGTTATGAGTTTGATATTTGACGAGATAACAAACAAACTTAATTCAATGAGTAAGGGGCATAAGGCAATTGCTACTTATATATTGGATAACTATGATAAAGCAGCATACATGACTGCATCTAAGCTTGGTGAAGCTACAGGCGTAAGTGAGTCAACAGTTGTAAGATTCACTATGGAGCTCGGGTTTGAGGGATATCCTCATTTCCAGAATACATTGAAGGAAGAACTTAAGAGTAAACTTACTTCAGTCCAGAGACTTGATGCAACAGACAGATTCGCTGATGACGCTACTGCTATAAGAGACATAATGCAGGCAGATATCGATAATCTGAAAGCTACATTAAACGAAGTCTCTACAGATGCTTTTGATAATGCAGTAAAGACGATCCTTGGTGCTAAGAAGATCTATCTTATGGGACTTCGTTCCAGTTCGCCATTGTCATCGTTCATGCATTTTTACATGACACTTCTTTTCGATGATGTGATCCATATTCACAGTAACAGCGCTAATGAAGTTTTCGAGCAGATCCTTCCTATTAATGAGAATGATGTCATGATAGGAATCTCGTTTCCGAGATATTCTCAGCGTACTGTCAATTCGATGGCTTATGCCAAGAAGAAGGGCGCTAAGGTTATAGCAATTACGGATAAGGATAACACGGCACTTACCGAGAATGCCGATATCAAGCTTTTGGCTAGGTCGAGCATGGCATCCTTTGTTGATTCACTTGCTGCTCCGTTATCACTTATCAATGCTCTTTTGGTAACATTAGGTATGCACAGGAAAGAACATATCAAGAGTTCTTTCGAAGCTTTGGAAACATTATGGTCTCACTATAGTGTATATGAGGGAGACAGACCTACATCGAAGGAGGAAAGCGATGAGTAATATTCCTGAGAGTAAATTTACTTCATCGGCAGTTATAAGGCTGGCCATCACGGAAACTCGTGAAGAAGAGAATAAGCTTAAGGAGTTATTTGCCGAAGAGAACATCAAATGCGCGGCAGTAGACTTCGGCGGTGAGTTCATCTCATCAGTATCGAAGATCATCGAAAAAGCTATAGTCGCTTCACAGAAAGCCGGGGTTATCTCTGATCTTCATAATGAAGAAGGTGCAGTTGCCGGCGCAGCAAGAGAAGCGGTATCGCAGATATCACAAAAGGCAATAGGACTTAACGTTGGCGGCAAGATCGCAGTTGCCAGATATCAGAATCACTTAAGCGTTTGTCTTTATTTCGGAATCGGATTATTAAATCTAAATGAGATCGCAATAGGTCTTGGACATAGAGCTATATAAGGAGGCAAAATTATGGCTGTTTATCAGATCGCAATCGACGGACCTTCAGGTTCAGGAAAGAGTACTCTTGCAAAGGGAGTATCGAAAAGATTATGTATCATGTACCTTGATACAGGAGCTATGTATCGTACTTGCGGACTTTATGCAATAAAGAAGGGGATCGATCCTAAGGATGAGGCTAAGGTAAAAGATCTTATGGATCAGATGGATCTTCAGATCAAGTTCATCGACGGAGAGCAGCATATGATCCTTGATGGAGAAGATGTTACAGGTCAGATCAGAACTCCGGAAGTTTCTAAGGCTGCATCTAACATAAGTACTTTATCATTTGTCAGATCTAAGATGGTAGATATGCAGAGAAGCATTGCTAAGGAGCAGAGTTTCGTTCTTGACGGAAGAGATATCGGTTCGAACGTTCTTCCTGATGCTAAATACAAATTCTTCCTTACTGCTTCAGCTGAGATCAGAGCTGAAAGAAGACTTAAGGAACTTAACGAGAGAGGCGATTTCTCTCAGAATTACGAAGAAGTACTTAAAGATATCAAGTGGCGTGACGAGCAGGATTCCACAAGAACAAATGCTCCACTCGTTAAAGTTGCAGATGCTATTGAGATCGATACGTCAAAGATCGATATCAATGAGACTTTGGAAACTCTTCTTTCAAAGGTAAATGAATAATGGAGATCAAAGTTGCGAAACTTTCAGGCTTTTGCTTTGGTGTTAAGAACGCCGTAGATACTGCCTACAAGATCGTTAATGAGCGAAAAGGGCAGAAGCTTTATATGCTCGGCGAACTTACACATAATGATCACGTTGTAAATGAACTTATCTCACAGGGCTTTATCCTCATAGACTCTCCGGAGGAAGCAGAGGATGGAAGCCTTGTGCTTTTAAGAGCACATGGAGTCACAAGATCCGTAAAGGAAGTCCTCGAAAAGAAAAAATGTGAGATCATCGACTGCACATGCCCTTTTGTCGAAAAGATCCATAAGATAGTCAAGGAACAATCAGAAGCAGGGAAGAACATTATCGTAACAGGCACGAAGGGTCATCCGGAAGTAGTCGGAATATGCAGCGAAGCCCCTGAGGATAAAGTGTTTGTAATAAGCAAAGTGTCAGAGATTTCTGACATTCCATTCCCTCTGGATAGTTGTATAGTCGTTTCTCAGACAACTTTTTCGACTATCGAATTTCAGCAAATTTGTGCAAATGTCAAAAATCAAATTGCAAAATCTTGCATTTTTGATACAATATGTATTACGACGGAAAGCAGGCAGAAAGAAGCTTTACAGTTGTCCGACGAATCTGACGTGATGTTAGTCATCGGTTCAGGGCATAGTTCGAACACTCGTAAACTGCTTGATATCTGCAGAAGTCATTGCGTACGAACGCATCTCATTTCTGAGGCGTCTGAGGTTCGTGATCTGATCAATAAGGGGTTGATCACTTCCGAAGACAAGGTGGGAATAACAGCAGGTGCTTCTACGCCTCAATGTATTATTTTGGAGGTTGTCGGCGACATGAGCGAGAACGAAGTTATGACGAATCAGGAACAGACTGATATCAATTTTGGAGACTATATTGATAGTATCCCTCAACTTAGGAGAGGAGCCACCGTTAAGGGAACAGTAACTTCCGCAGACGCTGATTACGTATACGTAGATGTTCGTGACAAGTCCGAAGGTAGAATTCCGAGAAGAGAAGTTGATAATGATCCTGATTTTGACCTTGAGAAGGCAATTGCAGAGCATCAGGAAGTTACTACAATAGTAAAGAGTATCAGAAATTCTGATATGGGTAAGGAGATCATCCTTTCTAAGTCCCAGGTAGATATGGACAAACATAAGAAAGCAATTGAGGATGCTTTCGAGAACAAGACACCAGTTACACTTACAATTACAAACGTTGTTAAGGATGGCGTTATCGGTTCTTATGCAGGTGGAATCGATGTATATATCCATAAGACACAGCTTAAGTCAGGCGATTCAGCTGATCTTGATTCATACAAGGGTCAGAAGCTTGATGTACTTATCACAAAGATGGATACAGATAACAGACATCGTTTGAGGATCTCCGGTTCTCATCGTGCTATCCTTTCCAATGAGCGTAAGGAAAAGGCTGAGGCTTTGTGGTCTGGTATCGAAGTAGGCAAGCACTACAACGGTATCGTTAGAAGCCTTCCTGATTTCGGTGCATTCATCGATATCGGTGGTGTAGACGGACTCCTTCACAATTCTGAGATTTCATGGAAGAGAATCAAGAGATCATCTGATGTTCTCTCTGTAGGTCAGGAGATCGATGTTTACGTTAAGGACTTCGACAAGGAGACAAAGAAGATCTCTTTGGGTTACACGAAGGAAGAAGAAGATCCATATTAGAACATTGATGCGAGAATCCCTGTTGGTTCTATCGTTAAGGGTAAGGTCGTAAGACTTACTGACTTTGGTGCATTCGTAGAGCTCGAGCCTGATCTCGACGCACTCTGCCACGTATCAGAGATCTCTTCTGTAAGACTTCAGAAGGCTGCTGATGTACTTTCTGTAGGTATGGAAGTTGAAGCTAAGGTTATCGACGTTAAGAAGGATCAGAGAAGAATCTCCATCAGTATCAAGGAAGTTGCTCCTATCGATCCTGTTAATGCAGATGACGATGAGGATATCTATTCCGTAGGTGAGGAAGAGGCTCCAGCTGAAGAGACACCTGCTGCTGAAGAGTAATATCTCAATTTGATTTTGGTAATCAGAGAGCTGTTTCGTTTTAACGAAGCAGCTCTTTTTTTGCCCTCATTTATAGGCGTGAAATGTCATGAATCTGACATCAAATAGGTCTGAGCAACCTAAAAACTTTGACATTCAAACATTACAAAAATGATACAAACACCGATTTTCACGCATTTTCAGGCTTTTTCAATGATATAATCTAGTCATGTTCAAAAAAACAGAAAAAAACATTATATTTGACGTATCGGACAAAACGCTCAACAATACCGTCCGATTCACCGGTTTTATGGTCGCCGGTTTGATGACCATTGGTTTATTCGGAGTATCTTCTGCAGGTGCTCAGAACGATGTTGTGTTCCAATTAAGCGAAAGTCCTTTGACTTCTAAGGAAACAGTTAATACTGTAAGAAGTAGCGGTATCTCTCGCAGTTCTTATCCGACACCGGATAAGTTCCAGAAGAATCTTGAGAAGAACACATTTACTATTACAGCTCAGACTGATGAGAATGGTGTTCCGTTGGAAATGCTCGATGAGAGTAACTTTACTCCAGACGGATCACATAACTGGATCTCCTGTACTAAGGCTAATGTCAGGACAGAACCGAGTGTTTCTTCTGATAAGGTTTCAGATGCAGACTATTCTTCAAGGGTTGTTCGTTTGTCTTATGGTTCTTCATGGTCGAAGATCAGACTTGAGGACGGTACTGAAGGTTATGTATTAAGTGATCTTCTTTCAGATGATGAGATCATTCTTCCTACACCTACGCCGACTCCTACACCTGTTCCGACAGCAGTACCTACAGCTACACCTGTTCCTAAGGCTCAGACTACTGAGACTACAGCGGCAACAACTGCTACTACAACAGCAGAGACTACTGCAGCTGCACCTGCTCCTGCTGAACAGGTAACAGAGACAGAACTTAACATTACTGTTTATGCTTCATGTTCTGTTAATCTCAGAAGTGGCGCTAGCACAGATGCTTCACTCATTCGTGTTCTTAATGCAGGTGATGAGATAACTGTTGTTGCTGAGACTTCTAACGGATGGTATAAGACAGCTCTTGGTAATTACGTTAAGGCATCACTTACTACTACTGAGAAGCCTGCGATCCCTGAGCCTTCATCTGATTCAGGAGATTCATCAGCTCCTAATGATCTCGCTTCCTACTGCTTGCAGTACATTGGTTGTAGTTATGTATATGCCGGTGCTTCTCCGTCAGGATTCGACTGTTCCGGATTTGTATCATACGTTTACGCTAACTGGTATGGAATTTCTCTTCCGCACAGTGCTGACTCTATTTATCAGATGGGTTATGGCGTATCAAGCGATGAGATGCAGCCAGGTGACGTAGTATGTAACGACCATAACGGTGACGGTTATATTGATCACGTCAGTATATACATCGGCGGTGGTGAAGTAGTTCATGCTTCTACATCTACTACAGGTGTTATCAGAAGTAACTTCTCAGATCTTAAAGATGTAGTTTCTATTAGAAGACTTACATAAAGTTCATATTTTGAAAAACAATTAAAAATGAGATTGTCGCCATAGGAGCGGCAATCTCAATTTTTATAGTGATGAATTAAGTTCCAGAATTGCTTCGTATATCACATCGATCAGAACTTCGAAATCGTTAATGCTCATGTGCTCGTTTGCCTGATGGCATTGATCCTCGCTCCATGGAGTCTGTGGTCCGAAAGCAACAACATTCGGTACGTGACGGGCATAGGTTCCTCCGCCGATAGCTATTGCCTCATCGAAAGAAGCATGTTCCTTTTTATATCCGTCGAACCTGTCTTTGTTCCTGTTCCATGCCTTCATAACAGAGGATATCTGCTTTGACTCCTTATCGAAAACAATAGGCTTCATGTGATGCTTATCGTATTCACCCTTAAGACCGAACTTGAAAGCTGCTTGATCAAGAGCTGACTTAAGATCTTCGTAAGGGTAGGTAGCAGGATATCTGATATCGATCGTGATAGATTGATGATCATTATCGATATCGATGATACCAAGGTTAGCTGTAAGAGGACCAGATATGTCCTTAAAATCGCAGCCTGTTAGTTCTTCGATATGATCATTAAGGAAATAGTACTTTATGAAATCGAAAGATTCACACTTAAAGAAGTGTTCTTCAACAAATTTCGTTATAGCATTTATGCCAAGCTCAGGCCTTGAAGCATGAGCAGGCTTACCGGTTTCAGTGATCTCAAAACCGTTCATGTCAGCCTTACATACAGCAGGTACCATATTAGCAGCGCTGCCGCCGTGAACTTTAAGTCCATTTATTCCCTGAGCTGTAAATGTAGCCTGGAGAATACCTTTCTCAGCAAAGATAGCAGGGAACTCGGCATCAGGTGTAATACCGTATGTAGGAATGATAGTATCAGGATTATTTACATATTCTTCCATGCATCCGCATGTTCTTTCTTCGTCAGTACCAAGGATAAGACGGAGACGGGCATTAAGCTTAACAGCATCGTTCTTGATCTTTTCGAGTACAAAAAGGGAAGCACAAGCTGGGCCCTTATCATCGACGATACCTCTTCCGTAGAATGCATCATCCTTGATCGTCAGAGTGAAAGGATCTGTTTCCCAACCGTCGCCTGCAGGAACTACGTCCAGATGGCAGAGGATAGCGATAAGCTTATCTCCGCTGCCATAGTCACAGAAACCGACTTTATCGTTAAATACACCTGTCTCAAAGCCCATTTCACGAGCCTTGTTGAGGAATACCTCAAGAACTCTTCTTGATTCTGCACCGTAGGGAGCACCAGGAATCGGATCAGCTCCTACGCTTTTTACTGAAATGATATCTGATATGAATTTGACTGGAGATCCATTAAGCTTCATAATATGCCTCGTTGATGATTTTTCTAAAATTATAATCATATGTTTTGAAAACAACAACTTATATATAAAAAAGTGCTTGCAACTTTACCCCCTTACTGATATGATTATTGGGCATAAAAATCACGTGCCGTATCTTTTTGTGCCCAAAATTCAGGGTTAAACGGCTCGGAAGAAAAACAAGGAGGAATATTTTATGCCAGTTATTTTAATGAAGCAGCTCTTGGAAGCAGGTGTACACTTCGGTCACCAGACACGTCGTTGGAACCCAAAGATGAAGGAGTACATCTTCACAGAGCGTAACGGAATCCACATCATCGATCTTCAGAAGACAGTTAAGAAGGTA
>JAGCGE010000351.1 GCA_017649745.1 Clostridiales bacterium
TCTATCGACATTTGCCGAAGACAAGTTGTACACGATGCAGTCATACTTTAACTTAAGAGACTCAGGGGGCTGATAATAGCAATTGTCATTACCCAAGAGTCCCTTTAACTCCTGATGCAGAGATAGTCTGCGGTCCATTCTATATCTAACCTCCTCTATCGTCTCTTAAACTATAAGCTACCGACATGCACTTTTTAGCATCACATCATACAAAATACAGTCAGGAAAGACATACCTTGATTAGTGCGTGCCGGATAGTGTCACTCTTTGTACAAGTCGCCCACGTTTAGTACAAGTCTTGGGAACTGTACTTCAACGCTGGAGACCTCCCACAAATGATTCATCCATTCTACATATCGAATATTCATAAAGTTTCCGTTAGCAAATGGGTCTGAAAGAATACTAATTCTTGTTGAAAACGAAACATCATCATTAAGATTTCCCGTCGTCTTCCACCGACTGGAATAATTATTCAGATGTTCGCCATCATACGTCTTCTCGATCCACGTCTCTTCGAAAACTCCAGGATGGTTTTCCGGATCCGTTTCTGCGGTTACTAGAAAACCTACTTTACCATGGAACTTCACCCGATAAACCTCCTATTTTGAATTTTTAAAAAGTTGAACGGCCGCATCAAGATTTAACTCAAAACACGGCCGCTCAGTCCACAAGAGAGGAAGCAATTAGTTCTTCCCTCTAGGAAAGGGAAGCTTAAATTAGCCCTGTGCAGGAATGTACTCGAGAACCAGGGCGCTCTTCGGCTTAACCAGGCAACCAGAGCAACGAGTCTCCATCAGGTACTTCATTCTGTTGTAGTCGATATCGAAGTCGTCGAAGGTATTGATCTCGCCGCCCTTATCAGCGCCTACAACGTAGTCGATCGGGTTAACGATGATACCAGCCAGAGTATGAACGACTGCCTGCTGACCCTCGCCAACAGTACGAGTCAGACCCTCCATTACCTCAACGGTAACGATCTTAGAAACCAGAAGCGCGGTTGCCAGCTCCTCCTTGGTTCTGTACAGACGGCGACCAACGCCATCCTCAACTAGAAGCAGATCTGCCAGAGTATCCTCAGTAGTGAAGAAGATCGGGTTACCAGAGCCCTTATAGTTCTTACGAGCCTTGATAGCAGCCTTAACCAGAGCCTTAGCCTTGGTCTCGCTGTCTGCGTTCTGAGCTACCGGAATAGTAACCTTTACAGAGAACAGATCAGCATCGGTGTAGATCGGACGAATGCAAGTCTCATCAATCTTGTCATCAGCCTCCTGAACCGGATCACGACCATCGCCAACCAGCATTGCACGAGCGAGTTCTTCGTTCAGCATTACACGCATCTCCTTGCGAGTATATGCTACAACGTCGAAATCCTTGATATCGATAACATCGTCACGATCGAATGCCTGCTTCTTATAAACGGTGGTAGGAACGGTAATTCTCTTCAGCAGAGAGAATACCTCCTCGAGCTTAATGTTACCTTTGGTATAACCCTTAGCACGAGCGGCATCAGCAGTGATATCTGCGAACATAGTCTTAATGCGAGAGAACGGGCTATGCTTTACACCGTTAAGGAATACGGTAACCCACTCCATGTTGCGGGAGATGAACTCCGGCTCGGTGGTGTAGTTCTTCGCATCCGGGAACAGCCAGTCAATATCCTCAATGCCGTAAGTAGCAGCATGAGCCATGATGGAATCCTTGAGGGTCATACCCTTTCTCATAGCGTCAGCAAAGATCGCGTCGGTCTCGGCTCTAAGCTCCTCGCCGTGCATCAGTGCATTAGCGTCAGTGGTGTTGATGGTGGGGTAAACAGCGTCGTAAGTGCTGTCGAATGCATTGTGCTTCATAAAGTCTTCTCCTCCTTCAATATCATCGGAATGTTTTGCGGTATTCTCTTCGTCCTCATCATCGGACTTCTTACCCTTAGCTTCCTTTACTGCCTCGCCGATAACGAAATAAACAGCCGCCTGCTGCTCCTCAGTGAGAGAATCAAGAACGTCCTTTACGGTCTTCTTGTCCATATCAGCGTGCTCGAGTTCATCATCGTCGTCATCGTCGTCATCTGCATCAGGCTCTTCGTCGGGGATATCCTCATCAGAAATGAATACACCATCGGAAGAATGGCAGAAGAAATACTCAGTATCAGAATCGATAAGCTCATCATTGTAGATAAAGCCCTCTTCGCCATATGCTTCAGAGCCATCAGCGTGCTGGATGATGTTGTCAATGTATGCGCCAGGATTCGCACCGTGCATGACAAGGCTTACTTCCTGGATAGATCCACGAACAACATCATTACCATTCTGGGTAAGTCTATTAGCGTAAATGGATAGAGAATCCAGATCGCCGTGTCTTACTGCCTCAAGAGCTGCCTGTGCATTTTCGCCCTCGTTGAGAATGCAATAGGCATATACGCCATCATTGCGATTCTCAAGAACAGCGTGACCAAGGCAAGAAGCAGGGGACGAATGATCGTGCTGCCACATCAGCGGTACAACACTGCCATCGTCGTCCTTAAATGCATCGCGGCGGATTACTCGACCATCGGTGCACTTCAGATTGTTTCTAGTGGCCCAACCACTAAAATCGAACTTCAGTCCCATTTTGAATTTTTCCTCCTTATCAAGTGGATGTATCTTCACCGGCAGTGTCATTTACAACAGGAGCTTTCGTTTTAGGCTCTCCGTTTTCATCAACAGGCTGGTTTAGATTCTTATTCCGCAGTTCATTAGCCGCGGGATCGTCAACAGGTTTATAGCCAACGATTGCTCTAATCTCGTTAGAAGACAGAATCTCGTTTCTTGTAAACTTGTCGGCAATGTCAGCAATCTTTTCAACTGGAACGAGTTTAAACGGATCTCTAAAGAACCAAATAGACTGTCCTCTAGTTCTAGCATTCTTGGTTAAGAACTTTCTTTTGAACTCGTCGGCAATTGCTGATAAGATAGGCTCAACGGTTCTGCTGTAATAGTTGAGCATCTGCTGCTCAGAAGCACTGCCGTCGAGGATAGCTTGTGTGATGCCAAGCTGTGCGTAAAGATCTGTTCTAAGATCCTGCACTTGTGTCGCTAGCTGATTCTCAACCGGACGATTAAGCTGAATGATGTTCTCAGTTCCGTCAGTATATGCAATACCGTATTCGGAACTTGTAAGCTGCTTTTCGATTTCGAGGCGTCTATGTTCAGCCTGTTGGCGTCTTGCCTCAGACTTTACAATGTACGGAAGCTGAATGATCAAATCAAGCTTCTTTCCACTGTTTCTCTCGTCAAGCATATCGATAAGATTCAGCTTTCGCATCAATCGTTTAGCCGTCGAATTAGGCTCATTCATAACTGTGTAGAAGGGGTTTTCGATTATCGCAATGGAATCTTTCGGGCAATCAATCTCCTTATACTGACCGATTCTGTCATCATAGGCGCGAACCTTTACATATGACGGGAACCATTGAAGAATTCTTGCCGTTCTCATTGTGTAAATCTTATAACCATCAGTTACATCTGGGCTAATGTCGGTATCAATAGGAACAACCGCGACAACACCTTCGTCAAACATTGACAGAACGAGATCTAATATAAAAGCTCGCCCAGTTTGGTCAATGTTGGCCTGGAGAGTCAA
>JAGCGE010000352.1 GCA_017649745.1 Clostridiales bacterium
TCACCGGCCTGGCAATTACCCCAGGCAAACATCACATAAAGGAAATAGTCTTCAGGATCGCGGGCTGCATTTCTGGGCTCACTCGCGAGCTCGACAGCAGGCTTCCTGCGAGCACGAACAGCCGATAACAGACTGCCGCAATCGAGGATACTTATCGCATTCTCGACAGAAGCCGTGTGACAGATCAGATCCGTCATGCAACCCTTATACTTCGGGCATGCCGTACACTCAGTGATCTTATCGGGAACTGGTTCCCTTACGACTGAATCATATACTTTCTTATAGTCTTCAATGGCTTGCAGGATATCATTTTCTGCTTCTATCACGCAATCGCGCCCGTATAATTCTTCATACTTTATAAAGTCGAGGATCGTCTGGATCTCCCATTTGGTTATGCGTGGATAATCAGACAGTTTCTTATAAAGAACTCCGTCCCAACATTCAGTAAACTCAAAATCACCTATCTTAATGTTCATAGTTTTCCCGCCTCAGACCTATCTTTCCAAAATGAATCGTATAACCTTTACACTGCCGTCCATCTCAACGGACTGAATATCGAAGCCGCACTTGACCGTATAGAACCTGACATTCTCGCTCTTGTCCTCAGGAGTTACCAACGTGAATTTTTTCCAGTCAGAATAATACGACTTCACAAATTCCACGGCGGCCGAACCGATACCTTTACCCTGATATTCCGGAATGACACACAGACATCCGATCTCATATAGTCCGTCTTTCTTGTCTATGCAGGAAACGCAGCCGATCGGGCGCTCATCATGCACGATCAGGAACTTCGGAACGTCTATGATCGACTGCTCCATCATTTCCACGGTGCGGCCATACGCAGGGCATTCGCCATATCTTATGTAGTCATCGTAAAACGCGGCATTGTAGATATCCACCAGCACTGCCGCATCTTTAGTTTCTGCTTTTCTGTATTCAATATTCATGTGTTCTATCATTCAATTACTTCAAGAGTTCGATCAATCTTTCCAATTCTTCCTGACCGTCATCGGAACCCAGAATGGAATATGAATCACAATACTCATCATCAGTAGCCTTGATTTCGAAGAACGGCTTTACCGTAAGTCCTGCGATTATCATCTTGTAGAGTTCTTTCGGGTCTTTTGTAAATCCGTGCTTCTCGATAAACTTATCCAAGACTTCGAAGTTCTCATCGTCTTCTGTTTTCGAAAAGGCTTTAAGGAAATCTTCCTCACTCTTCAGATAATCGACACGATAGTCAGGACAACAATTTCCTATCGCAGTGATATTCATGAAATCATCTATATTTCTTGCCACGATACCGCATTCGCCCTCTGTTCCGATGTAAGCGATAAGCTCATCATTCAAGACGACCCATACAGCACCTGTTGCGTCCATGGCAAACGGCTTGATGTCCTCATAGGTGGAATTACGGGATTCTTCAGGTCCCATCAGATCATCCAGCCAACTGCCGTCTTCTTCCATGTCAATTATCGCGTCTTCACTTAAGATCTCGACATCACAATCGTAGAAAGCATCGGACAATTCCTCATCGTTATATATCTCTTCAAGATACTCTTTTACCTTTTCCGGAAGGCTTGTTTCATCGTATTTCATCTGCTCTATCTCCTTTAAGACTTATTCCTACATATTATTACACATTTCCTTAGATTCTTCCGAATTCTGATCTTATAATTTAAGCATGGGTACAGCAGTTTACTATTTCACAACCAAGATCGGGCCATGGCTCTTACTAATAATCTTTGGATTCATCATTCCTGGCATTTTTACCATAGGGAATGTCTATAATCTTTTCTCGAAAAAGCCATTTAAGGAGAAACTCATCAGCTCCCTGACGATCTTTATCGGCGGATCATTATATTGGATAGTACATGCCATTTCTCATATAAAATACGATGATTGGGTTGGTGGCACCGATCCAAATGATCTTTATTACTCGCTTTCCACAAGGTACATTCCGGCAATCCTAATACCTGTGATCCTTGGCGCTATCGCACTCCTTATCCTGTTGTATTCAAACACAGGAAAACTCCCGTTCGCCATAGCAGCCCTATGCATATCACTCGTTATAATTCTTAATGTAGTCGGCATCTTCTACGCGATACAATTCACGAACAAGATCGATCCTAATATCTTATATGCTTTTATGTATGTGTATCACATCAATGTGCTGATGGTCTCATTTATTTCTATTCGAAAACACATAAAGGTTACCGGCAGATCCGTTGCCGCAATCTTCATAGCGCTGGCATCAACCGTTGTTGTCTTAGAGTTAATATTCGTTCTGATGGGACTTTACTTCTCATAATTCTTATCCCCTAATATCTGTATTTCTTCAAAGTCAGTAGTCTTATCTTAATCAGTAGAATCATTACTGTATAGATGAGCATATGCAAACAGATCAGCATTATTCCCTTAACTTCAAAGCAGTCTTTCGCAACCATCTTATATGCATCAAGTACAGGCGGCAAACCATAATTCAACACCTTGAAAAACGGATTAAAGTCGATCAATCCGAACTTACAGATGCAAAGAACTGAAACAAGTGCAGCTGATAAGATCGCGTCTCTTCTTTTCCGGATTATTCTCGGATGAAAAAGATCTCCTAACTCCATACCGACGATTCCGCAGATAAATATATTGGATCCTCCGCATATAACATCGATCGGTTCCATTGCTCTTCCAAACCTGGAACTATCCACCAGATATATGATCGTCGGGAACAATGTCAAAACTAACGAAAAGATACAGCAAAGGATAAGTAAGAGAAGCTCTCTTGAAATATAGTAATTCAACTTAGACTTACAATGAAGCAAAAGAGTTTCTTCGAATATATCATCTTCCTTTCCATTGATGCCCATTGAAACGAATATGAAGATAAAGAACAAAAAGACCGCCGAAAGCACAAAACTGCTGCAAACAGGTATCGGAGCATCTTTATACATGATAAAAAGGAAACCCAGAAGTGCGATCGTCGGCAGTGTCAGAACTGCACTTTTTATCAAGAGATTAAATCGTAATCTGCATATATTAATTATGTTGCTCAATTCCTACTATCTCCCATCCATCTTCATATAAGCTCAATACTGTTCCCCGTAGGAGCGGTTCTTTAACGTTGAGCTCGTATCTGTTCTTATCAGCAGTCATCTCAGGCCAAGGTGACAAAGCATCATTTCTACGAACATATACCATGTATTCCTTATCACTAAGGGAAACTGCCTCAATAAGCTTACCCTGACTTATCGTATAAACTTTATCAGAAAGCGCATCTATCAAACGTTTCTCATGACAGGACATAAAGATAGTAACGCCCTTATCACGAAGATCATTCATCTTGGAAATAAATACCTTCTGGGAATCAGCATCCTGACCTGAAAGCGGCTCGTCAAGGATGATTACATCATGAGGAGCCATAAGAGCCTGAATAACACCGACTTTCTGAAGACTGCCCTTCGACAGTTTATCCATTCTTGTATTGGTCATGGATTCAAGAAAGAAATCCTTTATAAGACCATTAACAACCTTGTTATCTACACCTTCAATTCTCGCGATGTTCTCAAGATAATCGATCATCTTTAATCCGTTACCTGAAAACTTCTCAGGAACATAAGAAAACCTGAGTTTTCTCTCATAACTGATCTTACCGTTACTTATAGAGATAAGTCCTGCGATAAGTTTAAGCATCGTGCTCTTACCGCATCCGTTGTGGCCATAAAAAGCTATCGATCCACATTCATCAAATGTATGAGAAACACAGTCTATAACAGCTCTTCCATTATATGATTTGGTAACATTTTCGAATGTGATCATGTCTCTGACTCCACTATAAAGACTTTATCTTCGCCTGTTTTAACAGAAACATATTTGATCTGACTATTATCAAGATCAAGCTCATAATTAAGAGAATCAGTAAGGTCGATGAACCTGTCATCTTGTGCTTTGAACTTTCCTTCTCTATCCTCAAAATTTCCAAAACCATATAATAAAGGAGACTCTGAATAGTTATCCAAACTATATCTTTCTTCATCGGTAAAACCAAAATATTTAAGTGTACCCGGATTTGATAATGCAAATGTAGGATCCGCATGATATAGTTTACCGTCAATTTTCAGAAGAGACCAGGCATGCGGATACTGCATATTGAGCATCGAGGTACAAATGATTCCATCGATCCCGACCTGACCCAAAAGAAAGTCATAGGCACTTGCAAAGTCCTGACAAACACCGTTTTCTTCCATGATCACAACATAAGACGAAGTAAAATTTGTATATTTAAAGTTCTTGGCAAAATAATCATAGATCGCAATCGCATTTTCTGCTTCCGAATAACCTGCCTTGCATGTCTCATCCAGGATCTGAGTTACCTTATTCTCAAACTCTTCAAGCTTTGTCATGAACTCCTCAGATGACATGCCGTAATCGATATGTCCTATATGATCCGAGTCGATGTTGGTGATATTAGCGTATATAAAAGCGATCGGCATATACTCACTTGCGAGCATCCTCAAGCGAGTTATGATCATAAAATCCCAACTCTTGCACTCGAACTCGGTCTCGCCTTTGCACACTGCCTCACAGTATGCACGGAAGGTCTCTTCAACATCTTCATCATAGATTTCTCTATAGAAATCGGAATAGACAAAAGTCTTAAACTCGTGATGGATCGTATCGCCTTTGTTAGCTGCTTCAGTCTCGGCTGATGAACTATCTGAACCGTCTCCGGTATTACTGTTACAACCGGTACAAAGTCCGGTTAAAAGAAACGAAATAACGCACAACAAACATAATAGTTTTCTCATATATCTTCCCATCCTTTTCCTATGTATCAGGAAACAGTATTTCCTCATTTAATTATATAGAACAGATGAGAAATTTAAACCTTTAATATCTTGCTATAAAGCTTATATTTCCTTTCATGAACACTGAACGGAAGTGCTTCTTATTGCTGCATTATTCCTCTTATAAAGAATGCAGACTACTGCGAATGAAAGGAGCTGCGCGATCATAACTCGAACGATCATCATATCGTCGATACCGTTTTCAGTAGATACATGAAGAAGATTGGTAGCGATGCAGTTATTAAAGAAGTGATCTGCCATGCCTGCATAGAGGTTACCTGTCATTCTGTAGAGCATAGACCACTTGATACCCATGATTCCTGCAAGGATAATGTAACCGATGCTAAGACCAATAAAGGAAGGAACATTGATATCTCCGTCGATAAGGTTATGAAGCGGAGTAACGATATGCCAGATACCGAACAAAGCTGCCTGAAACAGCATTGCATATCTTCTTGAATGATCAGCACCTGCGATATTGTAGAAAAGGCCTCGGAATGTTCCCTCTTCCATTACGACATTGATGATATTAAAGAAGACACACATAAGGATAAAACCGATTCCTTTGTGGATCTCTGCTTCACCTGTAAGTGAGAAACCTGATGTGAATACTCCAAGCTTTGCGCTTTGGCCCTGAGCTGTAAGGATAGAGATCTCAGTTGCGTAAGAGATCACAAATGAACAGATAGCAAGTGTGAAACCTAAAATGATACTTCTTACTGCGCCCTTAGTTGTAAAACCGATTCTTTTCGGGCTCCACTTAAGGATAGCCAGAACAATAAAGACTACTGCGATGCCAAATACCTTATTAATGAAGTTCTCTCCGAAAAAGCTCTCATCCATACGAAGAACAATAGCTTCGAATCCGTGAACTGCGATCATGATAAGAAAGATGATCAAGCAGGAAATAACTGTTTTGTTCTTAATTTTCTCATTCATTGTGTCAACTCTCCTGAAGTTTTTATTGTTGACACAATGATATATGAGAAATTATTAAACATTCATTAAATCAAATTTTATTGTATATTTGATAATATAGAACAATCCTGACAGGAGACTTTAACATGGACAATTCAGTAAACGAGAAGTGCGAATTACTTTCAAACAACAGATCGATCATACATAAGAGTTTTCTTTTCGAAAAGGAACCGATGAGCGTAATCGCTGCTCTCATCTACACTTCAGCCGGAAAAGAAGCTGATACTGAAAAGATGAAGTCATGCAGGAAACTTCTAAAGAAGAACACCAGGCCGCTGTCAGGTCTCAGGGACATCGTCGAACTCGTTCTCCTGAGCAAGATGGCATTATCCGAAGATCCTGAAAGATATCTCAGTGATCTTATTGCAGTGTATGAGAAGATCACCACGGGAAACATTCTCGAGACTGATTATATGATCCTTTCCGCTATTCTGATCCTTGATCTCGAACTGCAAGACAACTGTGACGAGATAATAACAAGAGCCAAAGAGCTTACGAAGGAGATGAATTCGAAGCATCCTATCCTTACAGCATCTGACGACGCTTCATTCATTATGTTCCTCGCGATAACTCAAAAGAGCATCGATGATATATTGGCTGATCTCGAAGAGGGATTTACATATATCACTAATACATGTAAGTTCAATGCGTCATCAGATGCTATATACGAATTATGTGAAGTATTGGCATTATCGTATGGTGATATGAAGGATAAATGCGATAAAGCCTTACGTATCTATAAGGTCCTGAAGGATCACAAGATAGATTATGTAGGCGGATCCAACCTTTCCGAACTCGGAGCCCTTATCGATATCGATCTTGACCCTGAAACCATCGCCAACGAGATCATCAAGACCGAAGAATATCTTAAGGGTATGACCGGTTTTAAGGAGTCTTCTTGTGACAGGAAGACTCGCGTAATGTATGCTTCTTACATAATCGCAGATATATACGGCAAGAATACGGAATCCGCCGGCAATGCAGTGATAAGCAACACGGTATCGTTTATCAGGGCAAAACAGATCGCGAATATGATATCGATCATAAGTTCTGTCGGATCTTCAGCCTTGTCGTCTGCTATCAAAACAGAGGAGAACTGCTAAAACGTTCATTAGAGGACACTGTTCTCTTTTATTCGTCAAGTAGTTTTTCAGCTTATATCCTTCTAACCGGGATCCACTTGGTGCAAAGATATTCAGGATCGTTGTAGTAGTCGCCCTTGTAGTAAAGCTCGAATTCACACTGACCATCCACTTTGTATTCGGAATTATCTTTTACCCAATGATTCCAGATAAGATCTGTCAACTGTTCCATGGCATCAGGCAGTTTACCTACACAGGTAAATACAGCCCATGTTCCCTTAGGAACATCGTAGACTTCCATCTCAGGCGGTACATATCCACCCTGATAAAGTCCTCCGAAAACATATTTGTACGGTTTAGTCGTAGGGTATTCTGTTACACCACAGGAGCAAATATTATTGTCGACAAAAGCTTTCTCGAATGGTGTTCTTGGAGCTCTTATCTGAAGATCATGGTACTTGGTGTTGATATATTTCCATCTCTTGGCGATATCGTGGCAATTCTCCATAGTATATTCGCCCACAAATCCGATAACCTTAAACGCTTCCTTATCAACTATCTCAACATCAAGGTTCTGTCCACCTCTTATAACGATAGATACCTGTATCGGAAGGAAAACTCTAGGCTGTTTAACACCCTTCCTTACTTCTGAAGGAGATGCATCGTGAAATCTCGCGAAAGCCTTCGAAAAGCTAGCCGAATTATCATAGCAGTACCTCAATGCTATATCCGTTATCTTGGAATCTGTATTTATAAGATCTCTGGCAGCCTGATAAAGACGTCTGTTCCTGATATATTCCGCAATATTATAATCGGTCATTATATGGAAACCCTGCTGAAGATAAGAAGGAGAGATCGCAAGGTAAGATGCGATCTCATCTACTCCCTCCACTTCGAGAAGGTGATCTTCAATATACTGTACTGCTTTCTTTATCGTCGTAAGCCATTCCATCTGATTATTACCATCCTATGTGACTATTATAATATAAGCGGACAGATCTTTATACTTTAGGACTGGATTTTTGACTGAATAAGTTTAAACTTATTACCCTCGTAGATCCTGATCGGATTTCCTCTCTCTATCTCAGTATGCTTTCTCCATGCACCATTAACGGCATTTGCATTATTCTTATCCTGCTGCGCTAAAAGAATACTTTGAAGCCTTTTGATCGCGCGCTGCTTATTCTGCATCTGGCTTCTTTCTTCTGTACAGGTAACAACGATCCCCGTAGGTCTATGAAGGATCCTGACTCCTGTCTCAACCTTGTTGACGTGCTGTCCTCCCTTACCGCCGCAATGCATTGTTGTTATATCACAATCATCAATATTAAAGTCACCTACAGTTTCCGCTTCTTTGATAACGCTTACATCCATGTACCAGTTCCTGCGCTGATGGGTCGGCCTTATGGCGCTTTTCCATATCCATAAGACCGTTCCTTCAAGATAAGACACATCTTCGTCAAACTCCATCACCGCAGACTTATATCCGTTTCCTGAATAGTCGTTATTTACTGATACTATCTTAGATCCTGAAAACTCCTTAAGCAGGGCCTTGCAAAGCTTCTCAACTCCTACTGAGCATTCCACGGGACCTTGTCCCGCACTTATCTGAATTAACATATTCACCTCTCTCCTGCCTTAAAGTTATAGACAGGCTTCAAAACTTGCTTCACTTCTACACTGTCAGATATGACGTCTTTGATCTCATCGATACCTCTATAAGCGACAGGTGCTTCATCAAGAGTGCCTGCACCTATCGAAGTCGAGTATATCCCCTTCATATCTGACTTAAATGCTGATACCGTATAGTGATTCTTTACTTCATCACGACGCAATACACGACCTGATCCGTGAGGAGCAGAATAATTCCAGTCGGGATTACCCTTACCGACACCTAAGATCACTCCGTCACGCATGTTTACGGGAATGATGACATTCTCACCTTCAAGAGCTGAAGCAGCGCCTTTACGAAGGATCTTAGTTCCGTCAGGAAGAATTCCTATGTAGTTATGGATCGACTCATATCGTTCGATCTCCTTCCACTTCATCCCTTTCAAGATCTCGTGAAGGATTATCTCCCTGTTAAGTGACGCATATGAAGTAACTATAGCGACATCGTGAAGATAGTCATCCATTAGTTCACCTTCGACATAGGAAGTCTCATAAGGTACTGTCTTACCCATATTGTTAAGCCTTCTTCTGGCACTTTCAGTGTAGTAATCAGCGACATCAAAACCCAGATGTCTGCTTCCCGAATGAATGATGATGTAGTATCCGTCTTCGCCTTTATCGATCTCAATAAAATGATTGCCGCCACCCAAAGTACCAAGACTTTTAAGAGCTTTATCACGGTTTATCGCACGAAGGCATCTAAGATCAGAAAAAACGTCCATTCCCGCCTTGAAGTGAGGTTCTTTTCGAATAGAAAAACCTGACGGGATATTATCGCGGATCACCTTATCAATCCTCTGAAACTCAATGGTCTTCGCCTTGATCTTGCAGACCAGCATTCCACATCCGATATCGACTCCCATGAGCTGAGGTATCACCTTGTCGGTAATAGTCATGGTAAGACCTATCGGGCCTACTTTACCCGGATGACAGTCAGGCATTATGCAGACTTTTGCACCTGCTGAAACCTCGTTATCCAGTATCATCTTGATCTGCGAAACAGCATAGTCTTCGACGTTCTGCGCGAAAACTTGAGCCGACGCAAATCGACCTGTTATTATGTCCATATTGAAATTTTCCTTTCATTAGAAAGGGCGATTATGGGATCTTCTGATCAGGGATTATTAAGCAACCTTAAAAAGAAGGTCCCATGTACCCTTAGTGTTTAAATTGCTTTCGGTTGTAAATAATTTCTCTAACTTTTTCATCGCAAGGACCTCCTCTCATTTATTGATGTAGGTGATTATAGAAAAAACTTTTCAAAAAAGCAATATAGAGATCAAGGATGAACCCTGATCTCTATATCGAAATGTATAAGTCAATTATTCTCTTATGAGCGAATAAGCTGATATCTTCCTGATCTTATGAGAGAAGAATAATATCAGGATAAATGCAAGAGCTGTTCCTGAAACTATCGACAGGACCGGCATCCAAGGCAAAGTCTCAAGTGTGCTCTTATAGATTCCCAAGACTCTCAATATCAGACCTAAGAATCTGTTGGCATTAAGAACACCAAAGATGGAACCTATAGCCAGACCTATCACGATATGTGGCGTTAAGGAAAGTGCAAGTTCCAATCGCAGCTGAAAACTTGTAAAACCAAGCGATTTCTTTATACCGATCTCCTTTTGATTCCTGATGATTATCGTCTTAACAAGAAGTCCCATCGACAGGAAGATGATAACGATAGATACTGCTATAAATATGATACTCAGGACCTTAGAGACCATAATATCCACATCGTTTCCTTCTGCTAAGTAATCATAGATATTAGAAGAAAAGCGCAGTTTATCTCCGTAAGTTTCGTAGATCTCTTTGGTCACTTGCTGTGAAGATTCAAGGTTAGGTTCTGTAAAAGTAACATCTATACAGCTTCTCGAACAGTACAAATGGAGATCATCAAGTCCATCAGTTGACATCATTGCAAGGTCACCAAAGTTCTCAGTAGATTGACAAATTCCTGAAACCACATACGTATGTCCGATACCTGAACAAGCGACTTCTACCTCATCACCGATCTCGATATCATTACGTTCGGCTACAACTTTACCTACTGCGATCTCATTGCTTAAAACAGGAACACGTCCGTCAACCATATTTACATTCGGAATATATGTCCAATCGTCAGCAACCTTAAATGTCGTAAAAGATCCTTTTACAGTTCCTCGGAATGAAGTTGAGACCCAAGCCTTATCCACTCCTGAAATACCTGCTACCTCCTCAGGATCGATCTCTTCAGAAAAATAGAAGCTTGATTCAGCTCCGGTATCCATGAGTAGTTTATAAAGATTGATCGTCTTATACGCGATATTGTATGTAAAGAAGATCGAAACTGAAAGAGTGATACCGACAACTGCCATTATTATCATTACGAGAATATTCTGCTTCCTGTTCCTGAACGCACTCTTAAGAGAAAGGATACCGATGATAGGACCTGAAGTTGTCTCAACAGGGAATCTGTTCTTCTTAAAACTGTGACTTTTAAGTCCAAATCTAATTGCTGTTACAGGATCGATCTTGCTGATCCTTGAGGATGACAGATAAGATACGAAAAATGTCGAGCCGACAATGAATGCTCCCGTGATAAGGAAAGCGATCAGGTTAAACGGAGGCTCCCACTTAGAACCTGTAACATCACGAAGAAGCGATTCTTCAAGGATCGGAAGAGAGATATAAAGAGCTATCGTACTTACAAGGAATCCGAACGTCGAAGTTATGACAAACTCCAGGATCTGCGCGTGCCTTAACTGTCTTCCGGTATAACCGAGAGCCTTAAGAGCACCAAGATTTACGATGTTCTGCTCAATACTGTTGGATATCCTAAAGTAGATAACAGATACAACTACGAGAGTTATTACAACTGCAAATACACACAATATAGACGATATGATATCTATCATGTATGTGCTGTCTTTTATCTTCTCAGGTAAGGAGCTGTAATAGACCGAGACATTTCTAGAATTAAAGTCTCCGATCACTTCCTTAACGAAAGCTTCAGTATCAGTTCCAGGATCGAGCTTAATATCGAAAGTACGCTCCGTCTCCGTTGATCTTTTCATAAGATCAACATAATCAGCCGAAGAGACATAAACAGGATTAGATCCCGCGAGGTTCTCGAAAATGCCCGCAATCGTAAAGACATGATCCACGTCGTCGATCTTGATAAGTATCTCGTCACCGATCTTGAATCTTCCGTGAAGAGTATTATTTAAGTCATTGTATGAGATATACAGCGGATTATCATATTACTTGTCAGATTTCTCGAGTATCCTTGGGATACTGATATCACCCCACTCTTCATATTCGCCCCAATATATATAACATTCTTCTCGATCATTGGTATCTTGACTGTCGAATGCCTCCTCGTTATATATAACCTCACAATAGGTTCCGGCATTTTCATTTAATTCATAATAATCAACTTCAGGATGAGTATCGAGATATTTGGTAACCTCTTTATCAGAATCCGGAAAATAGTCCGGATAACATGTGAGAGTAACATCCGCTAAGTTTAATTCCTTAGCTTTGTTATCAAAATGGCTATCATAGCCCATAACGATACATATTCCGAGCTGAAGCATATACGAAGAGAGGATAACGATCAGGACAAAGCTGATCATATGCGACAGATCATTACGGAAATTAGATTTAACAAGTTTAGTTAGCATAACTTACCATCCCATTTCCGCAAGGAACGTACGAAGCTTCTCATGGCGTTCTTTATCGCCTGTCTTATATGGTCCGAGATCGCATTCACCACATATCGTACCGTCTTTGAAGTATATGATCCTGTTACCTCTTCTGGCTGACTTCATATCATGCGTAACCATGAGGATAGACTGACCATTCTGATTGACCTCTGTAAGGATATTCAATACCGCATCACTTGATGAACTGTTTAGTGATCCCGTAGGCTCATCTGCAAATACCATATCAGGAGTATTGATAATAGCTCTGACGATACCGACTCGCTGCGCCTCACCGCCAGAAAGCTGGTTAGGAAACTTTTTCCAGAGCTCAGGACCAATGCCGACTTTCTTAAGAAGTTCCTTAGCCTTAGCAGAGAGCTGTCTCTTGTTTTGTCCCGTCAGAAGCCCTGCTGTAAGGACATTATCCAAAACGCTCATCGTTTCCATAAGATATACCTGCTGGAAAACAAATCCGCAGTGTTTTCTTCTGAAGATAGCGAGTTGATCACTGTTGAACTTAGTGATATTCCTGTCGCTGAAATACACCTGACCCATACTCGCCTTATCCATTCCTGAAAGCGAATAAAGAAGAGTAGATTTACCTGCACCTGAAGAACCCATGATAACTGTAAAATCGCCTTCATAGATCTCGGTGTCCAGATTCTTTATGATATGATGCTGAACTCCACCAGTCGAAAAACTCTTACAAAGCTTCTCAGTTCTAATGATGCACTTCTTAGGCATATGCTTTTTCCCTCTTCTTACGGATCACTGTTACGACTACTATTATAACCAATAAAACTCCGGCAGCTATCCATACTCTATGATCCATGTAAATAGGCGTCTTTTCGATAACAGGCTCGAAAACAGGTTCTGATACTTCGAGCTTTACAGATGATTTCTCAGTATATACGTTACCCTCCGAATCCTCGAAAGTAACCTCTGCAACGATATCACCCGTTCCAACTGAGCTTGTTTTTACAGAAATATCTGCAACGCTGCTCTCATCGATCGGGAGCTTACCAATGAACTGTTCTGAAGTAATGATGTTATCGCCTTTTAGAGAAACGCTTACATTATAGATATCGCTCTTTCCTATGTTGTTAATACAAAGCGAACAGCTTGACTTACCGTCAAGTACCACATTATCTCTTGTAAGCTTCATACCTGTAACAGAAAGCTTAGGGATCTGGATCACAGGAACTGTAAGCTCTGCCTCATCTTCGAAAAAACGCCAGTCGCTCTCTTCATATGCGTACTTTACCGCAACGGAATAAGTATTCGGCAAAAGATCGGATCTAGTTGTCATATCGACAGACACATCGATCTCAGCTTCCTTATCTATTGAATCAACATAGATACTGTTAGTTCCTGACTTCGGAACGATCATGTTTCCCTCGTTAGAGAGTTCAAGCTTAACGTTTGAAAGCTTGCTCTTTGATTCATTCTTCATGTGGATCGTAAGTTCAAAATCTTCACCTGCCTTTACAGCATCAGATGAGATGTCGCTTCCGGTGATAATGAGTCTAGGTACGACATCAGCTTTAACAGGCGCTTTATTACCAAAAAGAGCACCGGCCATACCAAGACCTATAAGACTAACAGAAATGATCTTCGTGAAAATAGTATTCATATAAGGTATCTCCATTCATACTTTTGATTAAATAGAGATTACCTAAAACAACATTAACTGTCTTTGCGCTAACCTTAAGAGAACCTTAAGATTACGAAAGTTTGAAGAATAAAGTTACCCTAAAGCCGCCGTCAACGTTACTGCACTCCAAGGAACCTCCCATCTTCTCCATAAGCTCACTGGCGATCGCAAGTCCTAAGCCTGCGCCCTGCTTACCCTGAGCATTAGCGCCTCTTCGAAAACGCTTCGTTATCATCGGTAGATCATCTTCACTTACGCCTCCGCCCTTATCTGTAAAGCTTATAACAAAGAAATCATCCTCGATATGAGTTAATACAGTGATCTTCGTATCTGCGTATTTATATGAATTATTGATGATGTTATTTACGACCTGAGTAGTTCTTACAAGATCGCACTCGATAATGCACGGAGCAATATCGATAGTGTCGATATATTCTTTATGATCCGCATCACGGATAATATCCATTAATGCAGTGCTAGGCTGCTCAGACAAGGTTACATCAAGATTATTGAGATCAGTAAGTGTAGTCGCGAAAAGGTCTGATACCAGCACGTCTATCTGGTCAGCTTTAGTGACGATGGAGTGGATCTTAGTCTTCTGATCTTCCTCTGTGCTCTTGGCTTCCAAAAGCTCTCCCATAGCCTTGATCGAAGCTACCGGAGTCTTTATATCATGTGACAATTGAGCAACTAACTCTGCTTTACTTCTTTGTGCTTCATACTCTTTCTGCCTTGCTTCGGAAAGCTCGCTTCGCATGATATCGAAACTTTCAGTAAAAGCACCAAAGATATTTCCTCTGTCCATGGTAAGAGGCGTATCAAGGTCGCCTGATGAGACGTTAGTTGCAAAGCGCTTCATCTTTTCGAAAGGCTCAACGATGCTTATATAAGTCCATGTCAGAAATGCGACGATTATTAAAGCTTCGACAACGACACATGCGATAATGCTCACACGGTATTTCTCAAAAGCAGATTCAAAGACTGCTTCGTAATCGTTTTTGATGAGAAGTCGTCCTGTTATGCGACCGTCATTCTTGATATCTCTTATCGTATATCGCTCTGTCGTGGCGCGGCCGACATCTTCGCATAGATCATCAGATGTCTTATACGACACCTTTCCGAGATGATCTAATACCACAAAATCGAAATCATATTTACCCTTGATCTCTTCTCCTGACTTGATCTCTTCGATAAGCTCGTTAACCTTAACATTATCGAGGTGGCCTACTGATCTTGTCACCGGATCAGCAAGGAAGATCAACGGAACTGCAAGAAGCAGTATCATGAAGACAGCGATCCCAATAAATCTCTTTCTCATGAGTTGCTGTCCTTAAACATATATCCCCTGCCCCTGGCTGTCTTAATATAGACAGGAGCGTTCGGATCTTCTTCGAGCTTCTCACGAAGATGCCTTATATGCACATTAAGAGTACCGTCGCTTATAAAGCTGTCGTCCCATACTTTATCGAAAATATCCTGCTTATCAACAACCTTATTCCTGTTCTCCACAAGATATGACAAGAGCCTGAACTCCATTGCAGTAAGATCGACGTCAGCGCCTGACTTCCTAACGATACCGCCATCAAGGTCTATCTCAAGATCGCCGAATGTCAGGACTTCACCTGTAGAACCACTAGATCTCTCATACCTTTTAAGTACTGCCCTAACCTTGGCATAAAGGACGCTAAGGGAATATGGCTTAGTGATATAATCGTCGCCGCCGATGTTAAGAGCTATGACCATATCATCATCGCTCGATCTGGCACTGATAAAAAGTATCGGAACATCAGTTCTCTCTCGAAGTGTCTTGCAAAGCTCAAAGCCGGACAGATCCTCAAGGTTGATATCAAGAAGGATCAGTTCAGTCTCATTCTCCTTAAAGAATTCCAACGTCTCTGATGCCGTATACGCGCAGCATGTCTTAAGATCGAGCATATTAAAATACTCAGCCGTGGAATCAGCTAATTCACGCTCATCATCTACGATCAGGACCTTATACTTCACTTCGAGATCTCCTTATCCTTTATCATCCGAACTATTATATCACTTCGATCGTCTGATCTTTCTATAAAGTGTCATAATAAGTATCGATGCCGTCAAGATAGAAAGACCTATAAGCGTCAGGATAATAGGAGATGCCGTCGGCTCTGCTCCGAAAAGAACGCTGAATGCGAATACATAAGCGATAAGTATCCACTGGATTATGTAGATGGTATTAAGATTGACGCTGCAGTGCCTGATAAACTTTCCGATCGTATTCTTTTCGAGCCCTCCGAAAAGGAAATAACAGGATCCCAGCGCGATGATCATCAAAGGTGTGATCCAGAGTGTCGAGAGGATAGTCTGATCATAATATGACAGTTCATAAAGAGCATAGATAAGTCGTATGTCATATCCGATATAGATAAGTGCGACCGTATATCCAACAAAAGCGACAGCTGAAGCGATCATGAGATCTTTGTATAGCTTACGTCTGTCAGATGTCTTCTTAAGTCTCTCGGCAAAGATCATTCCGAGTACAGGATAGATGAGCCATAACGTCATCGGAAAAGCGACATGATCACCCGATGGGATCAAAAGACCGATAAAAGTCGCAAGGCCTACGGATGCTATCTTAAGTTTTGTCGCCCAGATGCCAATGGCCTGAAGGACTACTGCTATGCCACACATTCCCCATGAATGTATCTTAAGCTTCTTCATAAGACCAATAGTCATAAAAGCCATTCCGGCAAACGGCAGGATATCAACATTCAGAAGCCCGCCTATGAGACTAAACTCAGTTTCTATACCCATCGCCATTCCTATGAGCATCGGAAGAGTCTGCCTGAAAAAGTTAAGTGCATATCCTGTTAAAAGGAGTTTAAAACCGCGGCGTATGAACTGCGAAGGAGAATCGTGCCTGGTATAGATCATTCCTATTCCCATACAAAACATGAATACAGGTGCGGCCAAAGGTCCGCCGAAAAATTCCATCAGATTACGATATACGGAATCCGGCATAGTATGATCGAAGTCGAAGTTACCGAACCTCTCGTAAACATGTATCAAGATCATGTAGATGATGGCAAAAAACTTAACCGCATCAACTTCAAATAAACGATCACCTGATCTTACTGACTGACTCTTTCCCATCTTTATAATCTCCCTTTCACATATCAGATGATATCACATCAGTCATTGGGATCGTATTTAGTGATTATCAAAAGGGATCATGACTTCGACGGTAAACATTCCGCCGTAAGCGGTCTTATCACAATTAAAAGAGACTTCGCCGCCGTATTCGCCTGCGGCTGTCGAGATGTTCTTTAAGCCGAAACCGTGATTGGAGCGGTCCTTTTTTGAAGTTTCAATCTGACCGTCTTTTATGATCGGGCAAGAAGAACACGGATTTGTACAACTTATCATGAAGAAATTTCCGGTCGAACGGAAATCAAGAGTGATAGTCTTAATCTCAGAAGAAAGCTCAGCAAGATCAGGAACCGATGCTGCTTCGATCGCGTTATCCAAGATGTTCGCGAGGATCTTACACATATCGACTGATGAGATATCGACACCCTTGATCTGACCTGATGATCTTAAGTTAAGCCCGAGCTCAGTTGCCTTAATAGTCTTATCGGCGATTATCGCGTCAGCTATCGTATTTCCTGTATGAGCACTTATATCTGTATTCTGAAGTCCCTCACCAAGCTCATCAAGATAATCATGCATCTTATCGTACTCCTTGTTTTCGAGAAGCAAAGATAAGACCTGGATGTTGTTCTTCATATCGTGACGCATCGCGCGGATCTCTTTGTCGGCACGGGCAGAAGCTTCGAAGTATTCGGTCTGCGCTGTGATGAGCTGCTCATTGGCATCGTTTACATCAAGAAGTCTGGCACGTTCTTTCCGGGCAGCGCGTATGTAAAAGAAGATCAAAGTACCCGCAAGGACCATAAGAAGCGATATGATCGTTACGACTCTGCGGAAATTATTATTGGATTGTTCAAGAAGAAGTCCCGTGAATACAGAAACAAAGAGACCGAAGAAAATGAAGGCCAAAAAGATGATCCTTACAGGCATCGGCGTATTGTCGTATTTGGTACGGAGTTTGGCAATATAGGCAAAGAGCAAAAACTCCAATAACATGAACAGATACATCGATCCAAAAAATAAGAACACATTCATCTCGCTGCCCTTGAAAAAATCCATCACAGTTGAGTGTAAAAGTGAGAACAGTGTGTTGAACTCCATATGTAACGAGACGGAACAAATGGCGACAGCGATCTTTCTGGAGATCTTGTCACGGATCCCGACGGCAATGATCACGATCATGACAAGAGTAAACTCATATGATATGAGCTCAGTTATGTCATCGGTATTATCTTCAACATTATCGCCCTCGTATAGAAATTCGATCCCAAGATCTGCCTGGATTTTCTTCGGAAGCGGATGCGTAACGGAATAAGCCGAGCATAATCCGACAATAAGCCCCAGCACGACCACGATGATACACATTACTTTCCTGCTCTTGAATCGGTACTTTAGTACTCCGTCAACAAAGAACAGGAGCAGGAGGTTCTGCCCGACAACGTTTGGAACATATCGAATAAGGGCTCTTGTAAGTTCCGTCATCTTCCGGTTCTCCTTACATATTCGAAAAGTCTTTGCTTAACCTCTGCAGCCGAACCACGTGCAACCGGTAGCGATTCACCTGTGGAGATCATGACTTCCGAAGAATTCAGTTTAAGGATGTGACCCAGATTGACGTAATAGGATCTGTGGATCTTAACAAAATCAGGTGACAGCTTATCTATGTCGCTGCATGCATTCGTAAATTTCTGCCTGACCTCAACAGAATCGTCTTTGAACACATATCTGACACTGTTATTAGATGCTTCGATATATACAAGCGAAGAGACGGGAAAGATAAGATCTTCGCCGTCTTTATGCAGGACAACTTTCTCGTCAACCTTAAGCTTATGCTCAAGATCGGATAAAGTCTCTCGAAGCTTAGTCTCATTTATTGGTTTACCAAGGAATCTGAAAGCCTCGACTTCGTATCCTTCCATAGCCATTTCGGTGTGACTCGTAAGAAAGATTATCGGGATATCCTTGTACTTCTCGCGAATGAGCTTGGCAGTGGACATTCCGTCTAATTCCTGCATCTCGATATCAAGGAAGATCGCATCAAGATCAATACCCTTGCCAAGAGAACCGATGAGTTCCTTTCCGTCTGAATACAAAAAGCAACTTACCTGGTCTGTTCCGTAAAGATTATTGATGATACGGACGATCTGCTGTCTGAAGACTATCTCATCGTCAACAACTGCTATTCGCAAAGTTGTTCCCTCCTACATAACAATTCACATAAAATACTATCACTTATCCGACTGTCTTTCCATTCTCGATACGTACAGTCCTGGTACCGTATTCGGCACATTTCACAGAGTGTGTAACCTGAAGGATCGTAAGACCTTTTTCTTGGTTGAGTCTCCTGAAAAGTTCCATGATCTCCGCACTGGATCTCGAATCGAGATTTCCTGTCGGCTCATCAGCTAAGATGACCTTGGGATTTCCAAGAACTGCGCGAGCGATCGCAACTCTCTGCTGCTGTCCGCCTGATAAAGTCGCAGGCATTGCCTTTCGCTTTTCGGTAAGACCCGTGATCTTTAAGATCTCTTCAAGTTCACCTTTAAGCTCAGCTTTAGATCTGCCCTTCATTGTATGAGGAAGAAGGATATTATCTTCAACGTTAAGGTTCATAACAAGGTTATAGAACTGGAAGACGAATCCGAGATTATTAAGTCGCAGGTCAGAAAGATCTTTATCCTTAAGCTTTCCTATCTCCTTGCCGCAAAGCGAGATATTACCTTCGAAATCGCGGTCAAGTCCTCCGATGAGATAAAGGAGAGTTGATTTGCCGGAACCCGATGCTCCCATGAGGGAGACGAATTCTCCCTCACCTACGAACATGCAGGCGTCATTTAATACCTGATTGAGATTTGTCTTTGTTCCGAAAGTCTTATTAACGTTATTAACTTCAATAATTGTATTCATTCTATTTTCCTCCAGGATTATTATTCATATTTGATCTGCTCTGAGATCTTCATCTTGCGAAGATTTCTGATCGGGAACAGTACTGTAAATGTAAAGACGATAACGAGTATCGCAAAGAATAAGAGACATTTATCAGGATCGGTATTGATATCCATCACGATCGACTCCGTATGATCGAGAGCATTCTTAAACACTTTGGCAAGTCCAACACCAAGCAATGTTCCAACCGCACCTGAAACGACCGATACCATGAATGATTCTTTAAGAAGTATTCCCATAAGAGTCTTCTTATTCATAGCTGTCGACAGAAGGACTGCACTTTCTTTTTTACGACCCTCAAAACCGATGATCTGATTACTCGTGACGCCAATGATAGTCATACTAAGGCCCATGATAATGATGATGATAAACACGGTTATAAGTCCTGATGACTGTCCCCTGTTCTCTTCAATGAGTTCTGCTTTCGTCTTGCAAGCCGAAGCAGCATCCTTGCCGTATATCCTTATCATCGAA
>JAGCGE010000353.1 GCA_017649745.1 Clostridiales bacterium
ATTACAAACCTTTTATCACATCGAAAGATCGAGTATGACCTTCAAGCTAATCAGGCAGTAACAACTACAGAACTTAATCGAATTGCAGAAGAGGTAGCTCAGATAAGCAAAGAGATTAAGAATGTTCCCGTTATGTTATATAGGCTTGATCAGCTCGAAGATAATCAAAAGAGAATGGAGGCGAAACTGCATGAACTTGCAAATAAGCAATAAATGGTATAACAGACTTAAGTACATTGCATTGATTGCACTACCGGCAATTGTGGTATTCCTCTCCACGATTGGCGATATTTGGGGTCTTACTTGGATGCCTAAGGTTGTTGCAACGATTTCTGCTATTGCAGTATTGTTAGGCGCTTTATTACAGGTAAGCACACATCAGTATTGGAAGGAGAAAGCCGATGACGAATCTGGAACTGGTTAATGAATTGTCTAAATACATTGGCCATGAAAAATATGCTAAAGCTATGGCCGATAATCTCCTGACAACTTCTGAAATTAATAAGCAGGCCAATAGATCTGGGTCTGTTGGAGATTGGTATAGAAAGACTAGCAAACAGAATCCTGATCTTACCAATAAGCAGTATCTTATGGAATATGCAGATAAAGGCTGGTATGGAGCGGATTGTGTAGGAGCTATAAAAGGCGTACTATTCTTCGGAAATCGATATGGTGGGCCTACCACCAGCCCTTATTATAGTTCTGACAAAGATATGAGCATAGAAAAGATGGCAAAGAGCTGTACTGACGTGAAGAAGAAAGCTGATTTCTCTAAGGCAGAGGTCGGTGAATTCATGTGGAACGAAGATTATAGTCATTGTGCTCTAGTCAGCAAAAAGGGTAAGAAGGACATTGAGTGCGCTCCGAGTCTTGACGGACTTGCTGAAGTTGATCTCGATTACCAGCCTGATTGGGTTGGATGCGGAAAGCTTCCTTGGGTAAAATATGTAAGTGATGTTCAGCCTAGTCCTGCTGTAATTAAGGCTGGAGATATTGTTACTATTGCCAAAGGTGCCGTTTATGGCGGAAGCTCTAAGGGAGTTAAAGTTCCTAGCGAATATTGTGGAAAGCCTTATAGAGTTGACATATGCCAGGTTGTTAAAGAAGAGAGATGCGCTCTGATTCATGAGCTCAATAGCTGGGTTCCTTGTCGTTATCTTACGGTTGTTCCTCAGGAAGAAGGAATCAAGAAAGGAAGCTTGGTTAAGATTCTTAAAGGTGCTATTTACGGAGGTTCTGCTAAGGGCACTAAGGTTCCTAGTATTTACATTAATACTAATTCTTATGTGGAGAAGGTTGCAACACATAATGGCGTTAAGGAAGCGCTCTTGAAGAACCTTAATAGTTGGGTTCCTCTTAAATTCCTTAAATTAATTCGGTAGGAGGTTCAAAATGGGAGAAAATGTTCTAATCCATTGGGGCCGTAAAGGTCAGCAAAGAGGAATAAGAAACTACCGAGGCTATGACGGTAAACTTACCGAAGAAGGTAAAAAGAGATACAACTATTACGAAAAGAAAACCGATCGTTCATATGAAACCGGTAGAGCTAAACAGCTTGGCCCTAAGAAATACATCCCTGGCAAAAACTGGGGTGATTTGAAAGAGGACCTGTCTGGCTATACAAATGATGAGCTTAAAGCTCTTACTGAGCGAGCTAATCTTGAAAAAAACTATCGTGAAGCTTATAATACGTATCAATATACTAAAGGACGTAGATTTTTGAACGGTATTAAGTCTAGCATGATAGAAGCTAGCAAAGTAGCTGAAGCCGGAAACAGTCTTATCACTCAGCTTAGTAACTTGAGTGGAACGTTCAAGAGAATTTCCAAACAAGCAAGTGAGGATGCTCGTAGAGCTAATGAAAAAGCTGAAAGAGAAAAGAATGAAAAGGCCGTTAAGGATTGGATTCTCAGTTTTGATGATCCTAATAAGTCTAAGAAGGCTCAGGATTATGCTCGTGTATTCTCTGGAGGAAATGGTAAAGGCGGAAAGTCAAACTATGGCGATATTACTCCCGAACAGCTTAAGAGAATGAAGCAGATGATTCCGGGAGGAAAATAAGAAAGATAAGGTGTAAGTGTTATGGCATTATCTAATACAGCCGTCCCATTTTATTACGGACAATTTAGAGATGCCGTTAGAAGGGGCGAGATACCAGTCAATCAGGAAATTGAGATGGAAATGAACCGTATCGACGGACTGATTGCAAATCCAGGTGTTTATTATGACCCAGAAGCTGTTAATGGATGGATTTCATTCTGTGAAGAAGAGCTTACATTAACAGATGGTAGTGACATGACTTTGCTCGATACATTTAAACTGTGGGGAGAGCAAGTCTATGGTTGGTATTACTTTATTGAGCGTGACGTGTATTTACCTAAAGAAAATAGGTATGTTAAAAAGATACTAAAGAAGCGCTTGACAAAGAAACAGTACTTAATAATTGCTCGAGGCGCTGCAAAGTCAATGTATGGTGAGACTCATCATGCATACTTTTTGACAGTAGATCCGACAACTACCAATCAAGTTACCACAGCTCCTACAATGAAGCAGGCTGATGAGATTATGAATCCTCTTAAGACTGCCATTGTTCGAGCTAGAGGTAAATTGTTTAAGTTCTTGACTGAAGCATCTATTTCTTCGTCTAATGGAAGTCATAATAAAAAGCAGATGCTTCTTTCAACAAAGAAAGGCATCGAAAACAAGTTAACAAATAGTATTCTTGAAGTTAAACCTATGCGTGAGTCAGCTATGCAGGGCGCTAGATACAAAATAGCGACAGTCGATGAATGGCTTTCTTGCGATATTCGTGAAGATGTTATTGGCGCTATTGAGCAGGGTGCGTCCAAGCTTGAGGATTACTTAATTATAGCAATTAGTTCGGAAGGAACCGTTCGAAATAGTGTTGGAGATAGTATCAAAATGGAGCTTATGAAGATTCTCAAAGGAGAATACTATGCTCCTCATGTTTCTATTTGGTATTATAAGCTCGACAGTATTGACGAAGTAGCCGATCCGGCAATGTGGAGAAAAGCTAATCCAAATCTTGGTTTAACTGTTCAGTATGAAGCTTATCAGCTTGATGTTGAGAGAGCTGAGAACGTTCCTTCTACCAGAAACGACATTCTGGCTAAGAGATTCGGTATACCGATGGAAGGTTATACGTATTTCTTTACTTATGACGAGACTCTTCCGCATGATCCTAAGAGTTTTAGAGGAATGGTATGCTCTCTCGGAGCTGATATGTCGCAGGGCGACGACTTTTGTGGTTTTACATTTTTGTTTCCGTTAAGACGCGGAGCTTTTGGAATAAAAGTTCGCAGTTATATTTCAAGTTTAACATACAGCAGGTTAGGTTTGGCAGCTAAAGAGAAATATGACCAGTTTATTGAAGAAGGAAGTTTGGTTGTTCTCGAAGGTTCTATTCTTAACATGGATGAAGTCTACGATGATATTGATAGCTATATTATGGCTAATGAGTATAACGTAGTTTGTCTCGGGTATGACCCTTATAACTCTGAGCATTTTGTAAAAAGATGGTGCGAAGAAAATTCGTCATTCGGTGTAGAAAAGGTACGTCAGGGATCTAGAACTGAAACAGTTCCCCTTGGCGAGATTAAGAAACTTGCCGGAGAAAGAATGCTCATATTTGACGAAAAGCTTATGAGTTTTTGTATGGGTAACTGTATAACTCTTGAAGATACAAATGGAAACAGAAAGCTGCACAAGATGCGTTATGAAGATAAGATCGATAATGTAGCTGCATTAATTGACGCGTGGGTTGTATACAAGAATAATAAGGAGGCCTTTGAATAAATGGAAGACTATATTCTCGTCCATTGGGGCATTCCAGGAATGAGATGGGGTGTCAGAAGATATCAGAATACTGACGGTACCCTTACCGAATTAGGTAAACAGCATTACGGAAAAGGCGGAAAAGCCAATTCAAAATTAGATAAAGCTATAAAAGTATCTATGAAGAAAATTGACAAAGCCGCCGCGACAAAAAGAGGTGCTCTAAGTTATTTAAATAGACCTTATCAAGATTTTAATACCCGTATGTATATGCTTGCTAAGTACAATAAGTCTTATGACAAAATTGGTACTGGCATAAACACAACTATGGACTTGCTTAAAGTTCGAGGCGATAAAGAAGTTCCAAAAGCAACTCCAATCGAAGGAAATGAGTATACAGATGATCGGAATATTTTAAAGAAAGGTACTGTAATAAACAGTATTAGTGATAAGTATGTCGATAGTGAGAATTATAAAAAACAGGCTCCTGTTATTTATGCTTACAAGGACTCAAATGAATGGGACAACACCGTTTACAAGGGGCCATATGCTACATATCTCGCAAAGTACAGAGGTGCGCAGTTTATTAGAGAACACAAATTTCAAACAGTAAAAGATCTATTAATGCCTACCAAACAGCAACGTATAGATAATTTTAAAGAAATGCTAAGTAGCAAGAAAACGTTACGTGATCTTGAGAAAGTTCAAAACTATCTTTTAGATAAGGAAAGTAGTGGTATTGCTACAGCTGCAAGCAAAGAAGCTAAAGAATTAAACATTAGAAATATTAAAACTGACAAAGATGTTGAAGCTGCTTATGAACTTTTTAATCATGCAATGGAAAATACTAACACATATCCTAGTGCTAAAAAGTATTTGGATAAGATGTCAAAGAAGTTTGATGCCATGAGTGACGATAATAATAGAGGCGTTTATAATAAAGCCGTAGATCCTATTATTGTTTTTAGAGCAGCTAAGGTTCTAGATACTTATAAAGATGTTAGTGCTAGTGATTTCTTAACATCAGAACAAATTATAAGTAATACTGAAAAGGTTCGTAAGAAACTAGGAACAATAGCGCTTTAATGAAGGAGGCCTTTTAATGAAAGAAGATCAAATTCTTGTTCACTGGGGCATCCTTGGTATGCGCTGGGGTGTCAGAAGATACCAGAATCCTGACGGTACGCTTACTGAAGCTGGTAAGAGAAGAGAAGCTAAAATAAGAGCTAAAGAACAGGCTAAAGCAGAAAGAAAAGATTTAAAGTGGATCGATAAACAGGGCGGTAAGATCTATTCAAAAGCTTTTAAAGAAAGCAAAAAGGAACTTGCATATGAGGATGCTAAACTCCGTTCCCAAATGCCATCTAGAAACAAGGATGGAAGCGTTAATAAGGCTTATGCCCTAGCCTTTAATCAGAAAATGGCCGAACTTATGAATTCTAAGGTTAGCGATTTGAAAGCTCCATCCGGAAAAGTTGTAAGATTTATTGCTAAGCGTGGAGAACTTGGAGTTCACACAGCTTTGGCTGATGAAGGTTACGATTTTGCTCAGGTAGCAAAAGGCGTATACGGAGGAAACAGAATTGGCAAGGTTGCATATAAGAAGCAACAGATCGAGGTGAAGTAATGGAAGATCAAATCCTAGTCCATCATGGAACTGATGGCATGCGCTGGGGCAAAAGAAAGTACCAGTATGAAGATGGATCTTTGACTCCACTCGGACGTATCCACTATGGCGTTGGAGAAGCGCGAGACAAGTCAAAAATCAAAATGAGGGAAGATAAGGCTCGTGCTAAGGCCGAAGCCAAAGTCATCAAAGCTAGATCTAAAGCTGAGATTCAGAAGATTCGTGCTGAGTCTAAAGCTTATAAGGAAAAACTTAGAGCCGAGCAGGATCTCGAGCGTCAGAAGGTCAAGAACGATAGCGATGTTGAACGCGAACGGCTTAGACTTGACCGAGAGGCTGAGCGCAACACTCATAAAGAGAACATGGATCGTAATGAAAATGATTACAAGATTCAGAAAGAAGTTGTAGAAGCTCAGGCTAAGGCTGATGCTCGTAGTGCACGACTTAAATTTCTCGGAGGTGCTTTAGCAGCTGCTGGTATCGGTTTTCTTGCTTACAAAGGAATTAAGAGTGGTTTCCTTGGTGACAAGGTTGAATCCGGCAAGGATAAGATAAAGGACTTACTAGGCAAGAAAGCAAGTGAGGTTGCCGATAGTGCTAAAGATGCTGCTAATGAAACGGTTAAGAACACTGTAGAGTCTAAGACCGGTAAGGGCAAGAATAAGGATAAAGGAAAAGGTAAAGATAAAGGTAATAAGGACTCTGAAGAACCTAAGACTGATTCTAATGATGAGAACGGAAAAGGCGGAGGAGTTAGAGCTACTCCTTGGGAGACTAGAAAGAAATTCGATATTAACGCATTTAATAATAAGTCTGGCACTTATACTAAGGTAAAAGTGAATGAAGACGGCTCTACAACTGAAACTAAGTCGATGTTTAAGAGTAAGTTTGGAGGGCAGAAGAGACTTGATCAGGCTTATGCTAATGCTGTATCTGATAATGATAAAGCTAAGTCCGGTAATGCCAAGACTAAGTATATAATTAATCCTCAAGGCGATTATTATAAGGTTACTAAGAATAGTAACGGGACTACTACAGAAACTAAGTCTATTCCTAAGAGTGCAAAGAATCTTAAGAATAGTATTGCGTTCAAGAAGAAGTACTCCCAGATCTATAATACCAATTATAATAAGCGTCAAGAGATTAAAGATTGGTATAAGAAGAACGCCAAACATTCTGAAGACCACGAAGGCATGATTTTAATTCACTCTCAGGCTAATGTCGAGCTCTATCATTGGGGCATCCTTGGTATGAAATGGGGTGTCAGAAGATGGCAGAATCCAGACGGTACTTTGACTGAGGCTGGAAAGGCTCATTATGGTAAGATGAGTGGAGAAAGTGCTTCTAAGGAGGCATCCAATGCTGCTTCAGCAAAGGCAACAGCTAAGTCAACGCCTGCTATTTCTGCAGTATCTGGTATTGCAGAAGGTGCTGCTAAGACTGTTACAAATACTGTTGCCGGTGAAGCAACTAAAAGAGTTCTCGCTGGTACAGTAGATGGGTTTGTTAAAGGTAGCGTTATCGGTGCTTTAGCAGGCCTTACAGTTGCTGGATTGTATCAGCTCGGGAAGCATATTTCTCAGAAGAGAAAAGAGAAAGCTGAAAAGATTCTTGAAGAGAATAAAGAGAAAGAAGCTGAGAAATTCTTAAAAGAAGAAGAATACATCAACAAAAATTCTAAAAATTCTCAAGAAGCTAGAGAAGCTATAGAAAATGAAAACTTAGACTTAATTGATGAGAGTGCATATTTTAAGGACAAGAAACGAGCAGATGCTGCAGCTAAACTTGGAATTAAAGCATTAATTAAAAATAAAGAAGACTATGGCGGAGATCTAGATCCGGAAGACAAAGACACTAGAGAATGGTTTATAGAAGAAGATCAAACTATCGGTCTTGGAACAATTGCAGATTTGGTGAATCAAGGAAAGTCTAAACAATATATTGTAAAAACTATTGAAAACTTAGAAAAGGCAGATTATGACTTTGATGATAGGAAAGCTCCTGAAGGTTCCTTTGCATTATCTTGGAGCGGCTATGAAAAGAATAATTCGGTTGACAAATTTATAGATGCTTGCATCGAAATAAGAGAAGAAGAAAAAAGAACACACTAAAATATAGAAATAGTCTATGTTTAAGAGATAAATTTCAAAATAAGGGAGAATGAGCATGGCCATTACAGAGCGTTTCAAACAAGCCTGGAAAGCGTTTCTTAACAAAGATCCGACGAAGTATGAAATGAATTACCAGGGTATCTCTTATTCTCTTAAGCCTGATCGTCCAAAATTTACAAGAGGTATTGACAGAACAATTGTATCAGCTGTCTATACTAGAATTGCTGTAGATTGTGCCAATTGTGCTATTCAGCATGTTCAGCTTGATTCGGAGAATCGTTTCATTTATGAAATCGATGGCCCGCTCAATGACTGCTTTAGCTATATGGCAAATATTGATCAGACAGGTAGAGATTTCTTAAGAGATTGTGTTGTTTCCCTTCTTGATGAGGGAAGCATTGCTATTGTTCCGGTAACAACGGAAGATAGCCCTTATTATAATGACACATTTAAGATTTATGAGCTCCGTGTAGGCAAAGTTGTCACATGGTTCCCTAAGGCAGTACGAGTTCGACTGTATAATGAAGAAGATGGGCAGTTTAGAGAGCTTACTATTCCTAAACAGTCTGTTGCTTTGGTCGAAAACCCGTTCTATAGTATAATGAATGAACCGAACTCTACTCTTCAGAGACTTATTCATAAACTTAGTCTTATTGATAGCATTGATGACCAACAGGCTTCCGGTAAGCTTGATTTGATCATTCAGTTGCCATATACTCTTAAGACTGAGGCTAAACAGAAGCAAGCTGAAGATAGACGAGGCCAGATTGAAGCTCAATTGACAGGTTCTAAGTATGGTATAGCATACATCGATGGTACTGAGCATATTACTCAGCTTAACCGACCCGTTGAAAATAATCTTATGTCTCAGGTAGAGTATTTAACTAAGCAGTTCTATAGCCAGTTAGGTATTACTGAGGAAATTATGAATGGTTCTGCTTCAGAAGAAGTTAAGAACGAATATTACAATCATGTTATTGAGCCGATACTTACGGCCATAACTGAAGCCATGAATGTGAAGTTCTTGTCAGCTAATGCGAGAACTCGCAAACAGGCTATCAGATTTTATAGGCAGCCTCTTAAGGTGTTTAGCATTTCTAGTGTTGCTGAACTTGCAGATAAACTTACTCGTAACGAAATTTGTACGGGTAACGAGATTCGTCAGCTTATTGGTCTTAAGCCTTCACAGCAGCCAAGCGCAGACGAGCTTCGAAATAAGAACAATCTGGCAAGTTCTCCAAACGAAAGTGTTGACACAGGTGAAGATATGCAGATCGACCCTCAGGCAACTGCTCAAGAGTTCCAGGCTGATCTTAATGATCTTAAGTCTTTGGATTCTGACATTGCAGAACTTGAGAAACTTGTTCAGAGTGCTTTGACTGAACACGCATTCTTAGCTCATAGTGGCGAAAAAGATCGTGTTCTTATTCATAGCTCTTACAAGTCTGAGTATTATGATCCTGTTAAAGCACATGAGTACTATGAAAGAACTAAACAGCTTAAAGGATATGACAACAGATATGGCGGTAAACGCACTTCCTCAAGAACTCTTAATGAAAAGGGTAGACAAGTTGCCGGGTATGTTAAACAGCAGATTAATGCACGTCGAGATTCCCAGGCAGCTAGTATTCGAGAGAATACAGCCATTCAAAAAGAGCGAAATCAGGGAGAAAAGAAAAAAGAGATCGATCAGGTTAAGTCGGCTCTTAAATCTAGTATCGCAAGTCTGAAGTCGCAGTTAAATAGCATGAATGAAGCTCAAAGAAAGCATGCCAGAATCAAAATGCGGAAACAAATCGAAAGTTTGAAGGCAGAGGCAGACAAGCTTCGGGAAACTCTTAACGAACATTACAAAGGAGTAAGTGAGGAGTTGTCTGAAAAGTCTAAATCTGATCTTGAAACAAATCGCAGTCAAGCTGCTGACACGTATGAGCTTGAGCTTCAGAACATGTTAAAAGATCCATCTCTTTCTACAGCAAAGAAAGTGAAAGAATCTAAGGAAGATCGTCACAAACTTGCTGTTGAAAGGCGTAACAAATAACTAAGGAGATGTCCAAGATGAACAAGAAAGATCTAGACAGTTACGATTTCTCCGGCTATGCAACTAAATGTAATATTAAGTGCTCTGACGGCCGGGTAATCAAGAAAGGGGCATTCCGGGATTGTGACGGAAAGGTCGTTCCGTTGGTGTACAATCATGACCATAATGACGTAAGTAACGTGCTTGGTCATGCTCTGTTGGAAGACAGAGAAGATGGTATGTACGCTTACATTTCGTGTAATAGCACGCCGAGCGGTGCCGACGCGAAGGAACAGGTTCTTCACGGCGATCTCCGTAGCCTCTCGATTTATGCGAATCACATCAGGCAGAACGGCCCTGACGTAGTTCACGGTAATATTCGTGAAGTGTCTCTCGTTCTTGCTGGTGCTAATCCGGGTGCCTTCATCGATACCATTATGGTTCATAGTGACGACGATGAGGAAGACGCAATCATTAGCTGCGGTGAGGAAATTGAAATTGCTCACGCCGATGATTCGAAGAAAGAAGAACCGAAGGAAGAACCTAAGGAAAAGCCTAAGGAGGAGCCTAAGATGGCTGAAAAGAAAGAAAAAACAGTTCAGGATGTTCTTGATGAACTTACTGACGAGCAGCTTCAGGTAGTCATGGGACTCATCGGTGCTGCAGCAGAAGGCGTTAAGCCGGAAAAAGATGATGAAGAAGGAGAATCTGAAGACATGAAACACAACGTTTTCGAAAATGACAACAATGCAGTTATGCACAGCGATGGTGATGTATACGTATCCACCGAGGAGATGAACACCATCTTTGACGAAGCTAAGAGAAATGGTTCTCTTAAGGATACGTTTATCGCACACGGTATTACCGATATTGATTACCTGTTCCCGGATGCAAAGAACCTTGACACCCCGCCTCAGTACATCAAGCGCGAGGACAGCTGGGTTCCGATTGTTATGAATGGCGTTCACAAGACTCCGTTTACTCGTATCAAGTCCACGTTCGCTAACATTACCGGCGATGAGGCAAGAGCTAGAGGTTACGTTAAGGGTCATCAGAAGGTGTCCGAGGTAATCACGCTGCTTAAGCGTATTACGGGACCTACGACTGTTTACAAGCTTCAGAAGTTTGATCGCGATGACATCATCGATATCACCGACTTCGATGTAATCAGCTGGATTAAGTCCGAGATGAGAATGATGCTTGACGAGGAAATCGCTCGTGCAATTCTCGTTGGTGACGGTCGTGAGCCTGGAACTGAGTATGCTATCTCGACTGAGCATATTCGTCCTATCTGGACTGATAACGATCTCTTCACTGTAAAGGTTCCGGTTGCTGTTTCTCAGTCCGATGACCTTCAGACTCGCGCTAAGAAGACGATCAAGGAGATCATTCGTGCTCGTAAGTACTACAAGGGCTCCGGTAACCCGATCTTCTTTACGACTGAAGATGTTCTTACCGAGATGCTCCTGATCGAGGATCTGAATCAGCGTATCATTTACGATTCGGTTGATAAGCTCGCAACGGCTCTTCGTGTTTCGAAGATCGTTACGGTTCCGGTTATGGAGAACCTTACTCGCGAGGTTTCGGGAGAGAATAGACCGCTTCAGGGTATCATTGTTAACCTGAGCGATTACAATGTTGGTGCTGATAAGGGCGGACAGGTTAATATGTTCGACGATTTCGATATCAACTACAATAAGCTTGAGTACCTGATTGAGACCCGTTGCTCTGGTGCGCTTATTAAGCCTTACTCTGCAATGGCTATTGAGCTGGATTTTCAGTAAGCCTCTCCGCAGAACCGGTAACGGATGAGGCTGTCGATCTCCTTGGCAAAGTTTGCACTGACCTTCAGGAAAATGTAAGCGTAGCTAATGGAGTGGTTTCCGGAACGTTGAAGTATGTAACTGATTACACTGGCTTCTCGGGAGATCCTGAGTTGCAGGAAGGTAACTTTGTTGCTTTGAAGTTCTCTGGTACTGCTGATCGTGTAAGAGTGAAGCTTGATCCTTCTTACACCGGAGGCAATTGGACAACGCTTGATCCTGATCGTATCAACATCTTCAAGATTCACGACAATACTCAGAAGATTCTCGTGGAAGAGAAGATCGGTACTAAGATCACGACTAGCGAGTACAGCCTGAACTTTGTACTTGAAACGCCTCAGGAAGAAGAGGAAACGGAACCTCAGGGTTAATTCAAAATGGGAATAATGCATAAGGAGATGCTATATGAAGTGGTTTGGAAAAATTGGCTATGGCGTACCGGCTGAGACAGTACCGCACTCGGGGATATACGAGAACACGATTGTAGAGCGTGAGCACAAGGGAGAACTGATCCGAAACAGTCGTCGTATCCAAAATGGTGAGAGTGTGCTTGATAACATCACTATCTCGAACGAGATTACAATTATAGCTGACCCTTATGCATTCCAGCATATGAATGATATTGTGTATGCCGTTGTTGGGGGTGCTAGATGGAAGGTTAATTACGTAGAAGTCTTGCACCCTAGACTCCGGCTAACATTGGGAGGTGTTTACAATGGCCCGATCCCGGCTCCCGTTCCAGTTGATTCTGGAGGAAACAGTTGATCCAGGGGGCAAGGTCTATTTCCAGCCTCCGCCAACCTTACGCATGATTTATCCATGTATAAGGTATAGTTACGAGAGAATAGATGGAGATACAGCTGATAATGGAACGTATCTTACTCATAAAGGGTATAACGTTATTTACATTAGTCGTGATCCAGATTCTCCTGTACCTGAAAAACTAAGGTTACTTCCGATGTGTAGGTTTATACGGTATTATGCAGCTGATAACTTGCATCATTGGGTGTACACTATATATTATTAAAAGGAGAAAACAAACTATGAGCAAATTGGTTTGGGATAAGAGCGATGAACGCTTTTGGCAGACTGGTATTGAGCAAGTAGCATTGTTCATTAAGACTAGCTCTGTAACGAACAATACCAACTATGGTACGGGCATTGCATGGAGTGGTGTTAGCTCCATCGCTGAGTCTCCGTCCGGCGCAGAATCGAATAAGGTTTATGCGGACAATGTTGAGTACCTGAATCTGATTTCGGCAGAAGAGCTTGGCCTTACTCTTACGGCTTATGACTCTCCTACTGAATTTGATCAGTGCGATGGTATGGCTACGGTTACTCCTGGTGTTGTATTTGGACAGCAGAATCGTAAGGAGTTCGGACTTGCATACAAGTCTCGTATCGGTACGAATGCTGATGGTGATTCTTATGGTTATAAGATTCACCTTGTTTACAACTGCAAGGCATCGCCGTCCGAGCGTACGTATAACACTGTAAATGAGTCTCCGGAAGCTCTTGAGTTTTCTTGGACGATCTCCACGACCAAGGAGCACATCGGCTCGATTACCGTTGGAGGTGTTACGACGGCATATAAGGATATCGCTATGATCACGATTGATTCGAGAGATTTCAAGACTGAAGATCAGAAGGCAGCGCTTAAGTCGTTTGAGGAGCAGTTGTGGGGTCGTGATGCAGATGCAACAGCTACCCCTGAGGTAACGGCACTTACTCCTACACTTCTTACTCCTGCTGCAGTTGTTGCTGCTCTTTATGTTGCAGCTGGTTGATCAAGCTCGTTCCACTAACACTTATACAATCTTTCTGCGGGGCTCTGGTTAACACTGGGGCCCCAGAAAACTTATAAAAGACCAATATAGGAGGACTTAACAATGCTTAAGAAAGAGATCAGTTATACTGACTTTAATGGAAATGAAAGAATTGAGGCACATTACTTTAACCTGACACAGACCGAGCTTAATGAGATTAACATTGAGACTGGCGGTACTTTGGTAGAGAGTCTTCAGAGAATGGTAGAGAATCGCGACGCTATTGGTTTGGCGAAGTTCTTCCGGAATCTTATCGTATATTCGTATGGTAAGAAGTCTGATGACGGTGTGTTCTTTGATAAAGGGGAGGATCACGCTGTAGGTAAGAGGTTTACGATGACCGCAGCATATGACAAGCTGTTTATTGAATTGCTGTCTGATCCTACTGGCGAAAAGCCGAGAGAGTTCCTTTATGGTATTGTACCTGAGGATGTTGCTGCTAAGGCTAAGGCTGAGGCTCCTTTGATCAAAGTTGGAGATGAGGAAAATAACTAATGGGTAAGGAATTTGCTACTATTAAGGTTCCCTCTAGAGAATTTTGGGATAGTAAGAAAGAATGTTTCTACACTATAAAAGGCCAGGAGCTAATTTTAAAGCATTCTCTTCTCTCTCTTTCAAAATGGGAAGCAAAATGGCATATTCCATTCCTGGTTGATGAAAAACGGAATCCAAAGTATAAGAAGACACATGAAATGATGGTCGACTATATACGTTGTATGACCGTTAATAATGTAGAAGATGAAAGGGTCTACTATATACTTAGCCAAGAAAATATGGAAGAAATTAATAAGTATATTACAGACCCAATGACGGCTACTACTTTTTCTGACCATTCAGACGATAAAGGTGGGAAACCGAATACTTCTGGTTCTTTTCTAACAGCCGAGGTTATTTATTACCAAATGTTTGAACTTAACATTCCTCTCGAATTGCAAAAATGGCATCTTAATAGATTGTTAACGCTAATTCGAGTTATGGCTGAAAAGAAAGAGCAAGCTAATAATCCTAAAAAGATGTCACATGCTGATTTGGCTAAACAGAATAGAGCTTTGCATGCGGCTAGAAGGAAACCGCATCATACTCCAAGGAGATAGTATGGGCGGTTTAATTGTTAAGAACCAGGGGAGCTTTAAGAAGACGTTAGCGTACTTTGTTAAAGCTAATTTTGTTTTACGAAATGCACGTCTCGAAGAATATGGTAAAAGGGGTGTAGAGGCTCTTAGGTCTGTTACGCCTGCCGATAGCGGAGAAACGGCTGACTCTTGGGACTATGTAATTGTCAAAGAGAATCATTCGGCGAAGATCATATGGACTAATGATAAAGTCATAGGAGACGAGCACGTTCCGTTAGCAATCCTGTTGCAATATGGACATGCAGCAAAAGACGGATATTGGATCGAGGGGCTGGACTATATTAATCCGGCCCTTAGACCCATTTTTGAAGAGATTGCGAAGAAACTCTGGAAGGAGGCTAGTGAACCTTGAGTAAGACGATAGAAAACAACGTTGTTCAAATGTCATTTGACAATAGAGATTTTGAAAAGAACATTAGTACTTCTACTAAATCTGTCGAAAATCTCAATGAACAGCTTAAGTTTAAAGATGCCTCCAAAGGCTTTGAAGATCTCGAAAAATACGCAAATAGTATAAATTTTGACGGTCTTAATAAAGCTATTTCTAATATTAATAGCGTATTTACCGTAACGGGTAACTTAACAAAGAAGATAATTGACGACATAGCCGGATATTTTGAGAATAAGATCTTAGGTGCTATTAACGCTGTTAAATCCAACGTTAATAAAATCATGGATATTAATGTCGGCATTGATAAATATGAGAAATACACTACGGCTATGAGCTCTTTGCGAAATAACCTTAGTGACTTTGACAGAATTGGTGTTGACAAGCTACTTGATGAAGGAAGTATTACAAGTGATCTTGACTATATTGAGAAACGTATGGACAAGATCATGCAATTCTCTGACGAAACTTCATATAGCTTTAACGAAATGGTTAACACTGTTGCTAAGTTCTCAGCTTCAAACGTTGGTTTGGATGAAGCAAGCTCAGCTATGATGGGTTTAGCCAATGCTGCGGCAGCGGCTGGACAGAACTCCGCCATAGCTACTCAGTCTATGCAACAGGTTTCTCAGGCATTTGGTGTTGGTTACATTAAATACCAAGACTGGATGCAGGCATTTACAAGTAAGAATATTGCAACCAAGCAACTTAAACAAACTTTGGTTGATGCAGCTATAGAAGCCGGAACTCTTGATCAGAGTGATATTGCTTATGCAAAGTCTAAAATGGGTGACGGCTGGTTAAATTATTTCTTCACAAGCGATACGCTTAACAAGGGTTGGTTAACAACTAGTGAAGTATTTGTTAAGGGTATGCAGAATTACTCTAAGGCATCTGATGAAATTTTCAGATCCGTAAATGCAGTTGGTGAGGCTTATAGTGTATCAGAACTTACTACTTGGGCCGAAAAAGTTAATAAAATTGCTAAAAATGGAGGCGATGTAGAAGCTTATATAGCTAAGGTAATTAGTGATTTAGGTCTAGAAAGTAGTCAAGCTGATGAACTAGCTAAAACGCTTAGAACACTTTCCGATGAAAGCTATACTCTTGGTATTCAAGCATTCTTAGCTTCGCAGCAGGCAACAAACTTCCATGAAGCTATTGATGCAGTAGCTGATGCGGTAAGTACTAAGTTCTTAGCCATATTTAAGTCATTTATTGGTGACTTGGATCAGGCAAGAGTACTTTGGACTAATTTCTCTAATGCTCTTTGGGATATATTTGCTGGCCCTCTTGATGCAACACTTGGAGGACTTGAAACTTGGAATAAAGAACTTACCGATATTACTGATGAAACCGGTGAGTTCCTTACTATGTATGACATCTTCTGGCAAAGTGTTGGACGGATATTTACATCTATTGAGGATTTCTTTGGCGGTTTTATTGATCAGATTCGTATTATGATGGGCGCAGTAGAAGAAGCCGAAGATGGTACGATTCATACAGTAAGTATTATTGAAAAGTATACGCTAGGTTTTATGGAAAAGCTTACTTGGGGTGCTAAGAAAGTAGCCGATGCAATGGAAGCTTTTCTTGAAACTGATTTTTATAATAATGTAGTCAAGTCGTTCTTTAATATTCTTAAAGCTGTTAATGCTGTTAAGACTACAATTATTAAGTTTGTCGGTTCTACTCTTATGGTAGTTCTTAAGAATCTTGGTGGTCCTCTAACTATTATTTCGGAATTAGTAGTTGAGCTTACAGAAAGATTTTCAGCTTTCCTTGAAAGGGTTGCTTCTAGCGATAGGTTTAACAAGCTCATGGAAGCAATTGGAAGACTTACTTCTAAACTTATGGAGCTTGTATCTAAAGTTCTTGAAAAGCTTAGCGGAGTAATTCTTAAGATAGGAGATAAGATTGGAACAGTACTTGGAAAGATAACGAATTTGCTTATGCCAATAATTGATTGGCTAATCGATGCTATTGACAAGTATTTAATTCCAGCAATAGACGAATTAATTGAAGGGCCTTATAGTATAGGAGCTGCTCTTGATTGGCTTGGAGACCAATTTGTAAATTTAACTGGCAAAGTTAAAGACTTCATATATCAGATTACTGGCATGACCTTTGACGATGCAAAAGCTAAATTAGGAGACTTTACAAAAGACCTTGGTGAGAATGTTAAGAAGATTGGTGGTCCAATTTTTGACATATTGTTAGGATTTGTAAAAGATTCATTTAATCCTAATACTGAAGGAACTCTTGGAGCTCTATTTGATACAATAACTGAAGCAAATAGTCTTGCAGAGGGAGCTCAAGGTACAATTAAATGGACGGCTGATGCTTTAATGAGGCCTATAGATCTTATTCTCGATCTTGCCGGAGCATTGCTTGGCAAAGATTTGAGCGGACTTTCAAATGCAATTTCCGACTTTATTCATAGCTTTACTGATACATTAGCAGATATGGCTCCAGGAGTCATTGAGAATGTTAAGAAGATTGGAGAAGTTATTCTTGGAGTACTTAAGTATGTAATTGATCTAGTTATTCAGATAATGAAGTATGCACTCGGAATGAGTGACACAACTGGATTTGGCGTACTTGATGACGTGATATTCTCTATTAAGGTTATTCTGTCTTCTCTTCTTGACGCATTTGTATTTCTGTTAACAAAGGTTGCAGAATTAGCTAAGTATCTTACTCCTGCGATTGAAAAAGTTATTTACTTACTTGCAGAAGTAATTAAGGCTCTAGTAGATATGGTCACAAATATGCTTACAGATCTTTCTAAGATGAAGAATCCAAAAGAAGTTCTTAGCTATTTGTGGGACATTGCAAAGATGATTATAGGTTTTGTCTTGCTATTGAAGTTCCTTACACTGATATTTGGAGTAGTTAAGATTGTAAGTAAGGTTAAGGGAGCTGCCATGCTTCTTAGTGATGGTATGTTCGGTTTGTCTAGTTCTCTTTCTGGCCTTATTGACAGTCTTGCTGGAAATTCATTAGCTGGTATGATTAGAGTTATAGCTTTTGCTATGATTTCCTTTGGTTATGCTCTTTCTAAGATTGTTGCTGCTGGTCAGGCTCTTCAAGATGAAGGCGTAAAAGAAGGAATGATGACAGCAATGGGCTTTATGATAGTATTAATTATGACGTTTGTCGTAGCAGTTAAGATGCTGATTAATACTCAGGTTAAGGCTTATAATGATTTGATTAAGGCGACTAAAGCTAAGGAAAAGGCTCAAAAGAAACTTGATAAACTTAATAAAAAGCATGATGGAAATGGAATGGATTTCTTGAGCAAGAAGCATATGAAAGCCCTTGGTGTAGATACTGAGTCCATGAAGAGTAATGCTAAAGATATTAAGCAGACTTATAGTGGAATTATGGGTATGCTCATTGGTATGGGTGTAGCTATGATTGGTATTGCTTCTGCAATTTCCATTCTTGCTAAGGCTTCAAGTAAGACAAGTCCTGCAGATATGCTAGCAGCTGGTGCAGCTGTAGCTATCATGATTGGCGTTCTTACATTGTTTATTAAGTTTACGAAAGTTCATCAAGAAAAGAAGTCAAGTTACTTCAAATCCGGAAGTACACTTAATAAGACTAAGAGTGAAGTTGGTGATACTTATAAGGGTATTGCTGGAGTATTACTTGCGTTTGCGGCGGCAGCTTTGGTTGTTTCAATTCCATTAGCTTTGCTTGCTCATACGGCAAACTCTATGGACTTTGGAAAGTTTGCAGCCGGTTTTGGAGCGTTATTCTTGATTATGGGTCTCATGGGAGCTATAATGGTTCTCATGACAAAATTTTCAAAAGATTCTTCATTTAGTGAATCAGCTGGTATAGTTTTAGTCTTCAATGCATTAACATTGATGATTGTAAGTATCGGCATTATGCTTGCGGGTCTTGCTGTAGTAATTTCGAAGTTTGTAGATAAAGATGATTACGGAGTTATTCTCGGACTTGCCGGTATATTAGTAGGCGGTTTAGTTGCAATTGGTATTGTAATTACAGTATTGGTTAAAGTTCTTCAGAAAGAAAAGATGGGAACATGGCAAGAAGAACTAAGTAAAGTTGCTAAAATGTTTGTAAAGTACTTGTTCTTTACCGCATTGTTTACTTCTGCTGCAATATTCTTAGCAGCCATTACTGGTTCCCTGATATCTTTAGCTGGTGCTGTAAAACTATTTACAAATAATGACGGAGAGTGGTATGATCTTCCTTACGAGCTTTTAGCAGCCTTTGGAATGATTACTCTCATTATATTTGGACTTGGACTTTTGATAAAGCAAGCTGCAAAAGCTTCTACCGGCACTGGCAAGGGCAAAACTGCTATGGCAAAGATAGGTGGAACGGCAATTGTAATGGTTGCTGCTGCATTAGTTCTTATGACTATCACTAAGGCTATTATGATGCTAGCTACAACTACTGCAATACTTGACTATGGTGTAATGTGGAATGCTGTTGCAATGATTGCTGTAATTGGTGTCATTGTTGCTGCTCTTATGTATGGAATGTCTAAAATTAGTAAGACGTTAACAGGCAGTAAAAAGGGTACTACTCCAGCTACTGAAATGTTAAAGCTTGCCGGAGCTATGCTAGTTATGGCTGCAGCATTAACAGCAGTAAGTCTTGGTATCATTGCTATTGCTTATGCTTCTAAGGGACTTAATGGCGAAGATCTTCTTATGACTTTAGGTGTTCTGGTGCTTGCTGGTTCCACATTGTTGCTCCTTGGCTATGCTGCAAAAGTGTTGTCAAGTGGTCTTAAGGCACTAACAGTAGCTGCTGCAGCATTACTTATAGTTATTGCAGGCGGTTTACTTGTTATAGGACTTGCCATGTTGTTTGGCGAGGAAATAGTAAACTGGATGGCTGATAATGAGCATCTAATTGTAGATTTCTTTAAAGCTATTTCAAAGGCATTCCTTGATGCTATTATAGGTTTACTTGAAGGATTAGTAGAAAAAGCTCCTGTTCTGATAGCAACTATATTTGAGCTTTTGGTTGCTGTATTACGTGGTGTTGCAGAGGCTATGTCCGATCCCGAATATGGATACGTACTCGGCGAGTTTATTGCTTCGTTTGTAGAAGCTCTCGTAAGGGCTATTCTTGTAGCTGCAGCTACTTTAGCTACTAAGATATGGAATGCTATTTGCGAAATTGTATCTGACGTTTGGAATAGATTCCTTGACTTCTTTGGCATTAGTTCTCCTTCTAAAAAGATGGCTGAAGTCGGCGATTATTTGATGGAAGGTTTACTTAACGGTCTTAAGGCTGCTAAAGATAAAATTCTTGGTTTCTTCGAAGATCTATGGAACAGTATTCAAAGTTCAGCAGACAATTTCTGGAACGGTCTTCTTGGCGATCCTACAGTAACGTATGTTAATGAAACATTTGAAGAAGTTGATAAGTCAAAAGCTAAAGAAGTTGTTCGAGCTACGCAGGAATACCTTAATGCTGTTAAACAACTTAATTCTGGAAACATTTCTACATCAGAACGTATAAATCTTCAAAATAAGATGGAAACTAATGCATCTTATCTTAAGAAGAGAGCTTCCCAATATTCTGCAGAGCTTAAGAAACTTGGCTATAACACCTCTGCTGGTTTCCTTGAAGGACTTGCAGCAGGAGGAGACCCTGAAACCTTAGGCCGCAATTATATGAATGAGTTCATTGATGGCGGTAAGAAGGCTGCTGATATTCATTCTCCTTCTGGAGTAATGGAATGGATCGGTGAAATGATGGTTAAGGGTCTTCAAAGTGGTTTTAGTGAGGAAGCAGGAAGCAATATTGGTGCTGGATTAGCTCAAAGTCTTACTGGAGGCTTTTCTGATAAGATAAGCGGATTAAGTGGGCTTGTATCTGGAGAAGGATTTAACTTAGGATCTTTATTCGGAGATTCATTTACATCAGGTCTTGACGGTGCCATGGATATTTCAGGAGTTATGTCTGCTGGAGTTGACGGAACCGTTCTAAATGCTGATATGTTAGGCTCAGTAGAAATGAATATGAGCGATTTCAGCATGGATGATTCGTCATATGGATTTGATAAGATGAACATGGATATGGATTCTCTTTCGTCATATGGAGGTCTGTATGACTCTAATTATGATATGAATCTGGATTCCTCTGCAAGTTGGAAAACTGCGCAGGATAGTTATGATGCTGTTGAAGCTTCTAATGCGGAAGTTGTTAATCAGCTTAAAGAACTCAACAATAAGATGGCTGAGTACACAGAATCTCTTAGAAACATTCAGATGTATCTTGATACTGGTGTACTTGTTGGAGAACTTGTTGCTCCTATTGACAAAGAATTGGGCAAGAAGTCCTCACTTAAGGCGAATCGAGGTGTGTAAATATGTTTCATTCAGTCACTATCAATGGTAAAAATTCATGGGAAGATTACCACATGGTTCCGGTTGATGGAATTTATTTACCTCCTCCGCCGGAGCAAAAAATTACTACGATTGATTTGAAGACTGGAGACGGTGTAGTAGACGTATCAACAATACTCACTGGTTATCCGGTCTTCAATAACCGTAGCGGATCTTTGAAATATTACCTTTTGGAGCCTAGTGATGTAGCTCAATATGCTGAAATAGGTGGAAGTCAGAGCCTTGGCGATTTACCATCTGCATATGAAGTGTACTCACAAATAATGGCTGATATTCACGGGCAAAGTGGCGAAATGTACTTTGAAGATGACCCTTTATGGGCTTATAAAGGCCGTTTCTCAGTTAATGCTTTTGAATTTGGTATAAGGCGTACAATAACCATTAACTATAATGTCCAGCCTTATAAGATTGCTAGAAATCCTTATACTAGCAGAGAATTTGTTGGGCTTGGCGCAAGTTCGTGGGATTACATTGATCTTACTCCAGTTCAATTGGGGTATATGCCTATCAATCCTAAAGTAACTATAACTGGCAATTTTGCTAGCGGCGATAGCGTTAAAGTACAGATCATGTATCCGCCATATGGAGGAAGTTCTCCTAAAGTTATCACTAAAACAGTCGGAGCTGCTGTGACAAATAAGCAGTGGGCCGATTTTATAGCGTATAGAAATGCTCGTTTCGCTTTTCAGGCTTCTTCTGATGCAGGTAAAAATTTCAAAGCTGTATTTAGTTTCAACCAAGGGAGGTTCTAATGTATAGTCTTTGGATAAGAAACATGAATGTTGCAAACTCGGAAGAATTGTGTATTTACAATGACGAGACTGCAATGGAAGAGTATAAGTTAGCTGATGCTAGCCTTACTCTTGAAGAAGGCTCCGCAGGATCTCTCTCGTTAAAGATCCCTAAAACGAACATAGGATACGGTCAATTATATGAGATGATTACTCAAATAATTGTAAGAAAGGATGGGGACGTCTATTGGATTGGGCGTCTCCTATCCTATTCTACAGATTTCTATGGCACAATTGATGCAACGTTTGAAGGAGCTTATAACTTCTTGATGGATACGATCATCACTCCTTTATACGAGCAGACTAGTATCGTTAACTGGGTGACTGATATTTTGACTCAACATAATCAGATGGTTTTGGCAAGAGGAGAATACTTTAAAACAATAGTAATTGGCCATATAGATACTTCTCTTAATCCGTCTCCATCTCCTGATTTGTATGCTGATTATGAAACATCTCTGGATGTGATTAATAATGTCATTGAAGGATGGAAAGCACATCCAAGATTTAGTTATCAGGAAGTAACATTTACTTCTGGAAATATAGAATTGTGTACGTGTTGGTGTCTTAGATTAGACTTGTATAGCGATTATGATGGCGACGGAACTTTGCCAGAAATAGCCTTTGGACAAAACCTAATGGATTATGCAACTGAGGGTGACGTCAGCGATATCGCTACTTGTATTATACCTCGTGGTGCTACATACTCTGACGAAGATAGAGCAGTAATTGAAGAGCACGATGTACAGCATCCAGATGATCGTTACGAGCCTGCTGTACCTGAAGATCTCGATATGTATCGAACTATTTACAGTGTTACAAGCCCAAAAACGATTTATTTGTATGCTCCGACTGCTCAACTTAATCAATTTGGTATAATCACGAAGGTAGTTGATTTTAGTGACTGTGAAGATTGTACTGAACTTTTAAGTTTAGGTCAGAAATACTTACAAGATCAAAAGTGGCTTAAAGTTACCATCAATATTTCAGCTATTGATGCTAAATTGCTTGGAATAGGCACTGAAGAAATCAAAATAGGGAGAAAAGTACACTGTATTTCTCCGCCTCATAATCTCGACTTTAACTATCCATGTGTTGGTATTCGAGAAGATATTCTTGATGCATCAAATACAAGCTATACTCTTGGTGTACAGGACGAGAGTTATCTCACGGCTTCTTCTCGAAAAGTCGACGATAAGTTGAAGGAGACGGTAATTAAAGCTAAAGAAAGAGAAAAAAGGCTTCAGCAAAATGTTTTATCAACAGTCTATAATAGCCCGACTGAAATGTTTGAAGGAATAGAAGAATCTATTGAAGAAGGCATGAACTGGGCTGCAGACCATGGAGCTGATAATGCTAAAATTAATGCTTTAAAGCTTCTTAACATCTATGATAGTGAAGATAATCCGACAAGAAAGGGTTATGTGCATTTTGTAAAGGAAACTGCCGCTTATGCTACAGGAGACACAGCAGATCATATAACTGAAATCTGTATTTCGGATGACCTTGACTATACAGCTTCTACGTCAGGAGTATGGAGATGGAACAGAACAGGTTTATATTTTCTTGAGAATGGCTATTCTAGTGCTACTTGTGATACCGATCATGGCGAATACCAGAATCAAAACAATACAGTACGAGTAGCTATTACTAAAGAAGGTGAAATTGTAGCTGACCGTATTACAGTTGGCGTACTTAATGCTGGTGTCGTAAAAGCCGGATACTTAACTTCATGGGATGAACAAAGCATTTTGCATCCAGATCACCCAGAATTATACGCTAATTTTGTTCTTGACATCTCAAATGGTGTTATGAAAGCTAAAAAGGGCACACTGATATTTAATGGAAATAAGCCTGGAACTTCAACTACAGCTAGAGTTCCTCAAGATAATTTCCTTTATTTGTCTAATGAAGTTATCGGAACTAATGCTAATATAGGCGGATATACAAGTAATAAATGGATGTTCATTCTTGGAAGTTCATTTGGTGTAGACAATGCTGGACGTTGTTATATGCGTGAAGGTGTTATCGGAGCCACTGGTGGTATATTTGATCTTGAAGCAATTAATGATGGCTTTGTAAAATGTACATGGGTCAATAAAGACGGATCTACAACTGTTTCTAGAATGGTTTATACTTTTTATTTAGGTACTACAGCATCTAGACCAGTTCTTCAGCAAAGCGTTATGAATGATCCAACATATAAGTTTTACTTTAGAATGGCTCATTATGATAGTAACGATAACTATGAATTTTTAACAGGAATTAATGGCCCAGTTGTTTTTGATCCAGGAAATGCCTCTATAAAATACGAAAGTCAGCAGTTTAATCCTGATATTACCTATAATGGCAATACTGAAGCAGCTGAAGCAAATAATCCAGCTTATTATGAAGGCGAAGTATTTCCGGTGTTCTATTCTCTTAATGATCAAGCTACTGAAGATTATTATGAAGAAGGCGGGCATAGATATGTTATACCGTCAACAGCTCATGTGGATGTAAAATCTCGTGATAGTCAGCTTCGTAAGCAATATGAATCTCATAGCGATCATAGATATGGCGCTGGTTCAACTAATGTTGATGGTGCTGTAATGGTTGGCTCTGGTTATATTTACCAAGGCAACATCGGTAGTAATGCATCATTTTCACTCAGCGGATTGAATCGTGCTGCAACACTTAGTGTACCTAGTGGAAGCGGATCTAGTACATTAACAAGAGACGACTGGAGATTAACAGTTGGATCAAAATTTGGTGTTACTGATGATGGTACTTTGTACTGTAATGGCGCTTATCTTCGAAATATGATAGCTGATGCAAAAGTAACAGCTGTATCAGTAGATACTTCATCGGTAGGTGGTGTGCAGTTAAAAGCGACACATCCGACATCTGGTGATTTTTATTCATATAGTCTTACATTCAGGAGTACTTGGCTTTATCCTGGTTATACTGCATATCTTGATGTGTTCTTGTCTAGTGCAAGTCATACTGATACAAGCGGTACCGAACTTCCAATAGATCCAGATGGAAATGGGCATATTTCTCAAGCTAATTTTTATAGTAATATTGCTTTTACTATTAAGATAAGTTCATTTTATGCTGGAAGAAACGGAGAGCCACCAGTTGTTGTTGATAAATGTAATAAGTCATTTACATATCTTAAGTCTGTTGAAACTAGTTATACAGGAGCCGCGCTCGATGTACAAACATTTGATCTTGGCTCTACCTCTGGATGGACTGATATTCCTAGTGAGATAACTAGTACACATTATTTTCACCATTTTACAGTCATGGTCACTATGGATAATGAGCATACAAGTAGTGCACCTATATGGCAGATGGCTGCGTGGAATAATCCGGAATCAGGCAGTGAAACAAGCTTTACAGGCATAATGAATGTTACTAATTCATTGTCAAATAGTTCTAGATTATGTATGAGTACTGGACGAGATGTTGTAGGCGGTACAAGTTACTGGCTTGGTGGCCCTCAGAGACATTGGGGGCACGCTTATATTAATAATGTACATACAAACACATCAGGTTCCGGCTCTAGTAAACTTTATAAGAATCATATAGCAGGATTGGCTGATATTTATGAAGGAATATTCGATAAATTGAGGCCTGTATCTTACTATCTCAATGAAGATGAACGTCATGTAAAACATTTGGGCTTTATTCTTGAAGAAATTGGCGAAATTCTCAAAGAAGAGAACATTGACCCTGATATTTTCGGAGCTTACAGTCCTGATAAGGAGCGTGAAGGCGGTGAATTGTATTATAACGACTTTATTGCTCTTAATACATGGCAAATACAGAAACTTAAGAAACGGTTGGACGAGATTGAAGAAAGATTGTACGAGGTAGATTTATGAAAATCACAATAACGTTAGGACAGGTAAATGCATCTGTTCCTGTTTTGTCTGAACTTGGAGGCCAAAAGCTTCCGTTCAACATTGGTTTTAAGTTGTTCACTATCAGCGAAAAGCTCGAAAAAGTGCTGTCTTATATGAGAGAGCGCTCTTATAAGGAGCTTGCTGGTCTTGAAGAAAAAGAAGCTACAGATAAAGTAAACGAAATTCTCTCGACTAAAATCGAAATCGACTTGGATTTGATTGACAGAGAAGAGCTTAAGGCCGGTCTAGGAGACGGTTCTATTAAGATTAGTCCCGCAGGCATAAGTGCTATTTCGTTCCTTTTTACAGAGGATACTTCTGTAGAAGAACCTTTTAAAGTACTTTAGAAGGCTTTCGGCTCGTGGAACAACAGGGTCCTCCTATACTCACAACATTGGCCGGGTGTATAGATACCTATAGTCTATACACCTGGTTCCACGAGTTTAATAATCAGTTCCTATAATTTTTTGACATATTTCGCTGTAGAAACACTTCTTTTAATGAAGACCAGAAAGGTCTATCAAGAAAGGAGATACAGTATGACAGGAGACAGAGTTATTATCACTATGCGTGATAAAGGAGACATGATGCAAGTTGACGTTAGGGATAAATTCCCTAGCAAGGAAGAATTGGACGATATTTTGAACAGTTGGGATTATGTTCAGGTAACAGTTTACGTAGCTAACCAGAGAGAAAGCTACGAGTATGAAAAGGAGGATAAAGTATGTTAATGTTTATTCTTGGAATGTTTGTAGGCTTATTTGCCTACTTTGTATGTTGCGGAGTGTACATTAAGAGAAAGAAGATCACAAATGTACAATTACAAACTAAGGAGCAAGAAATGGCTCCGGCATTGGTTATGGTACTGCATGGTAGAGTGCGATACAGTACAGGATTACTTGAAGGCTGTAAAATAGCCAGACAAGTTCAGGAAGAAAATCCAGATTTAAGTCTGGAGAACGTCATGAAAATGGCAGAAAATATTGTTAGAGAGCGCTATGACAGCGTTTGTAAGGACCGAGATAAATTAGCGGAAATAATCGGTTACAAAGTTGGAGACTAAAATTCATGGGTCTTGAGGAATCAGGGCCCATAATTTTTGACATATTTCGCTATAGAAACACTTCATTTAATGAAGACCGGAAAGGTCTATCAGAAAGGAGACAAAAAATGGTATTAAAAATTTATTTACCAGATGATGTGTATGACCGTATAATAAACGGTAAAGATGTATATGGAGACGATGAAGAACTGTTTTTATCTGTTAGAGAAGGAGAGCAATTAACAGAAAATGAAGTAGAGGACGAGGCGTAATGCCTCTCCTTTTTTCGCGATAGAATCAAAGTGTTTAATGAAGGGACTTCCCATGCTAGAACTAAATTGTGAAAGAGATGTTCTAGAAGGTAAGTTGGAAAGGTTTTAAGTCCCTTTTATTTAAAAACGCCGATGGGACGAGGCGTACAAGTATCGTCCCTTATATTTTTTTCGCGCTAAGATCACCCTTTTTAATGAAGGGAGTAGAGCGGAGTACCGCGCTGAATGGTGTAATGGGTAACACACTTAATAAAGGCACGTTTGTGCAAACATTAAGAGTCGGTAGTTTCAAAGCTACCTGAATCCCTTCCTATATTTTTTTTTGACATATTTCGCTATAGAAACACCTCTTTTAATGAAGACCAGAAAGGTCTATCAAGAAAGGAGACAAAAATATGAATATGTATTATGAGATGCACCTTCAGTATGAAGGAAAGGACAAGCCGAATTGGCTGGAAAAGTTTGTAGTAAACAAATGTTGGATGGACTGGAGAAGTCCGTATGTAGAGTGCTTTAACGAGCACATTGACGAATGGAACAAAGAGTGGGATGAATTGTATCCCGGTCTGGAAATCGGAGATATTGACTCCGAGAATGGTAAGATGTACGGAGCTTTCTTAAAGAAGAAAGCAGAACCCTATTTTAGGGCAATTAAGACCCCGATGATTAATATCGAGGTTAATGATGGTAGCGCGGGTGAATGCCCGGGTGATTTAATTGGCA
>JAGCGE010000354.1 GCA_017649745.1 Clostridiales bacterium
GAAGAAGAAAGTGTAGACTTCATTTCTTTAATGTATGCTTCTCTTTCGCCTTTAGATTGTTCTTTAGCTAAACTAGTTTGATCTCTCAACTGTTGAGCTTGGTACTTTTTATTAGCATTAATTCGCTCTCTAACAACTCTAGCAACTTCTCGACCTTTTTCGTTAAGTCCTTTAGTAGAAGCTCTACTTCCTCCGTAACGATTTTCATATCCTTTAAGCTGTTTATGCTCTTCGTAATATTCATGAGCCTTCTGAGGATCATAATACTCTGAAGCATATGCTTTATGAATAAGAATTTGACCTTCATTGGAGTCTGTTTGAGCTAAAGATTCAAGTTCTGCAATCTGAGAATCAAGATTCTGAAGATCCTGAAGGTCGGCCTTGAAATTGTTTACGTCATTGAGTGGGTCCATTCCCTCTTCGGGTACCACCTCTTCCCCAGTTGGTTGATCTGGTAAATTATTAGGATTACGAAGCTCATCAGCACTAGCTTGCTGAGAAGGCTTAAGTCCAATAATCTGTCTGAACTCATTGCCGGTCATAATCTCATTACGAATAAACTTATCTGCAAGTTCAGCCATCGAAGATACGCTAACAATCTTGAACGGCTGCCTATAGAATCGAATAGCTTGACGTCTCGTTCTGGCATTCTGAGATAAGAACTTATTAGTCATCGCTTCAGTGATTGCCGTAAGAATTGACTCAATGATGTGATTGAAATATTCGTTCTTCTCCTCTTCTTTGGCAGATCCATTGAGAAGTTCTTCTGTAATGCCCATTTCATTGTAGAACATTTTTGTATAATATTCTACCTGAGTCATGAGATTATTCTCTACTGGTCTATTAAGCTGAGTAATATGCTCAGAACCATCGATATAAGCAATTCCGTACTTAGATCCGGTAAGCTGCGTCTCGATCTGCCCGCGTCGTTCTTCAGCCTGCTTCATTCTTGACTCAGTCTTGATTACATATGGCAGCTGAATGATTAGATCCAATTTGCCAGATGCATTCTTTTCATCTATTGAATCAATCAAAGCAAGCTTGTGAATCAGTCTCTGAAGAACTGAGTTAGGTTCATTCATAATTGAATAAAACGGATTCTCAACAATTGCTACAGATGCTTTAGGGAATATAGCTTCCTTAAAATTACCTGAAATTTCATCGTAAACTCTAACTCGTACAGCTTTAGGATACCACGTAAGGATCTTAGCTACACGAATCTCATAAATTTTAAACGTATCATTGTAATATGGGCTTTGCTCTGTTGTAATTGGAACAATAGCCACACATCCTTCATCAAGCAGAGAAATTACGCAATCGCGTAGGAAATCTCGGCCTGTTTGATCCGCATTGGCCATGTATTTAAAGCAATCATTAAGAGGTGAGTCTACTTCTTCGATAAAACGTTCTTCTTCATCAAGCTGCACATGCTGAAGCTTTGTTGTAGCACAGTCTACAGCAACTTTCGTATAGAAAGAAGTGACAATTGTCTTATCAACACCTCTGCTAAAATGTGGCCTATCTGGTTTAATAGAGTAGGATACACCTTGGTACCGCATCTCATAATCAGTCGGATCTTTGTTTGTAAAAGCTTTCCAAGCCTGTTTGAAACGGTCAGTTAGTGCCATGGGTTATCCCTCTCTATTTGCTAGATGTGGTTTTCTTATTAATCTTAGGTGCCGAAGAAGACTTTACAAATGTCTTATCAAATTCTTTATACAAATCATTTATAGGCATATTCTGATACTTATCGTGAATATCATCCCAATTTTTCTGAAGTTTACCGCTTTGGGACTTCTCGATATAACTGTTTGCAGTTTTAGTCAGGACAGCAGTACTAAGACCTACCGCTCCAAGCATTGCTGCAAAAGAAGCAATGGGATTACCAGTTAATATTCCAACACCAGCTGCTGCCGCTCCTGCTGGAATGGCTGATAACATTCCTGCAAGTGCACCTCTATTAGTGGCCTTTGCTTTATCTGTAGTAAACTGGTTAAATGTATCGCTGTCTTTTCCAAATGTATTAACATTTGCTAATGCCCCAGACATGAATTTTCTAGCTTGTGCTTCTTTACCATGCTTACGATAACTGTCACCTAAAGAAGCTTGTTCACTAACAATTCTATTAAATTCGCTAGCTTCTCTTGCTTTGCCGAAACTTCCTTTGCCTGTTGTATTTCTACCGTAATGAATTTTTCCTTCAGGAGTAAGCGTACCATCCTCATACTGCCATCTTCTTACTCCCCATTTCTGACCTTGAATACCCCAATGAACTAGAATATTCTGTTTGTCATTATTTGCAGAATGAACTAAAATCATATCGTTTACTCCTTCATCATAATGCTTAACCACCTTTTTTTTCTTAAAACCGCTAGTAATCATCTTAGTAGCTTCGTTGACTAATTTAGTAGCAGCCTCCTGCTTAGAAGTTTTAGCATTTGTTGCTGCTGTTTGAATAGCTCCTGAAATACTAGGTTTAGACGTATTAGTTTTTGTTTCTTTCTTTTTATCATATGGGTTAGCATATGACTCATAAGGATTCTTTCCGCCATTATTCTTTGACGACTTCCACTGAGTTTCTATTTTAGATCCAAGTTTATTAAAGCCTTGTTTAGCTTTTGCCGCTTGTGTCTTCTGATAATAATCGTATATTCCGTCAAGAGCTTCTTCTGCTTCTTTAGGCTCTACACCATAAGATTTAGAAATCTGTTGAATCAAATATTGTTTAACTTTTGGATTATTCTTAAGGTAGTCCTTATCGTTTGCGATTTTCATTGCATATGACTTAATCTCAGGACGAGCCCATTTGTCAACTTGCATAATGGCCTGTTTACGAGCTGCAGTCTGAGCTTTTCTCATTTGCTCTTTATAAGAATCGGTGGCTAAACCAGAACCTCTTTTCTGAGTACCCTCAGTAGTTCCTTCCACATTTTGATTTCTTCCGCTAGTTGATTTGTCTTCGAGATTGCGAATGACTCCCCATCTCTGTCCTTTAACGCCATAATGACAAATATCGCTAGCATATGCCGAATGTATCAAGATCATTCCATCAATTTCTTCATAATGCTTAACAGAGCCAACCTTTCTAAGTTTCTCTATATACTTATCCCAGTTAGATCTTGATGCAGCTGCTTTTGCAGTGTCCAAAGTATTTCTTCCAGCTTTATTGCCGAGCGTCATGCCTACGGTGGACAAATCAGCTTTAGTAACTTTAGATGCTTCATACGATTTCTTCAATGCTTCAGCAGTAGCCTTATTAGCAGCACTTCTTGGAGCAATCGTAGACGTTGTAGGTCCAAACAACTTATCGAAAAGTTTACCTCTACTTACTTCTTTAGCATAATCGCCCTTAGAAGTAAAGTAATAATTAGCTTTTGTGCTTGCTTTAGAAGCTTTACTAGCTGCTTCTGTAGCTTTATTAGCAGCCTCAGCACCTTTAGAAGCAACTTCAGAAGCTGGTGTACTAGCTAAACCTTTAGTAAATTCAAGTCCTTTGCCTTCTGTAGCTTTATCTAGACCTTCGACAGAACCTTTCTTAATATACTTATAAGCAAGATAGCCAATACCGGCAGCAACAAGAACTCCTCCTGCAACTTTTATTACATCAGATTTAGAGATACCTTTCTTCTCTTCCTGCTCTTGGCCCATTTTAGCCAATTGCTTCTGAGTATCCTGCTCCATCTTAGCAATATCTTTATTCTCTTTACTAATTTCTTTTTGATTCTCTCTTTGAGCCTTAATCTTCTCAAGATCAACTTCATCTTCAGCTTTTCTTTTCTCTTTATAAGCTTTAACCTCAGCTTTTGTTTTAGCAATTTCAGCCTTAGCTTTAGCCCTAATAATTTTAGCTTCTGCTTTCGCCTTAGCTTTGTATTCTTTAATTTTGTAATCAGATTTTGTTCGAGGATCTCCTACGCCATAATGCTCTCGACCAAGAGGCGTAAGTGAGCCATCTTCGTACTGGTACTTTCTATTACCCCACTCTTGGCCTTTTACGCCATGGTGGACAAGAATTTTATCGCTCATTACCTCACCTCAATTTGCTTGTTCTTGTAAGCAACTTTTCCATATCTATTGCCACCATATACGCCAGTCCTAACCTGAGACATATCGTAATCTGGATCGGCCAAAGCAGTATGAACGCCGAGTTCACCACGCTTAGCTACAAATCTCACAACTCTACCTGAAGGAGCTTTAAGATCTGATACTTTAGTGTTCATAAGATCAGCCATAACTCTATTAAAAGCTAGAGCATACGCCTTATTCACACTACCATCTTTGTTTCTCGTTACCATCTGACTTCTAAGTTTTGCATCTTCATAAGAAAGTTCTCGTTTACTATCACGATAAGCTTGCCTATAGATCTTAGATCCATGCTTGTCAACCCATTTTAAATCTTTCTTTTCTAACCGAGCTTGTTCTTTAGCCCTTTGCTTAGCTTCTCTAGCTTTACCAAGTTCAGTTAGGGTGCCATCTTCGTTTTGATAACGCCTGACACCCCATTTCTGCCCAAGGATGCCCCAATGGACGAGAATTCGGTCTTCCATTATTCAAAGGCCTCCTTTTGATTCTTGTATACTACCCAAGCGTCAATCAACGCAGCTACATTATCGATCTTATCTTCGTATCTCATCTTATAAAGTTTACGATTACCATTAGTATCTTCAAGCGTAATACAATTTCCCATGCAAAAACTCATCAACTGCTCATCGAATATTAACATTCTTTCTCCGGCAAGTTTCTTAATTTCTCCAAGAGGTACAGTCTCAGTTCTACTACCCTGTCTAACTTTCTCAACACCAAACGCTGAGTTCTCATCGCACCATCTCTTAACAAAGTGCTCTGCATTATAAGGGTCATAACCTAAACCGCATACATTGTATTCATTAGCTATAATATACCCATCAATATCATCATAAACCTCATCCATATCGAGAATAGAACCATCTAAAACGACGAGACTACCCTCTTCGATGAACTGATTATACTTATCTCTAGCAGCTAAACTCAAACGACTATATGTAAGACTGCTTATATAGCTACGAACTTTAACACCAAAATTACCCTGACTAAGTGGAAACAAGAAAGTAAAAGCACAGAAGTCATCGCCTTGCGAGAAGTCAGCACCAAGAGCACAAAGCATTCCTTTGTAAGACTTAGGCCTATGAGGAATAGTCTCATCATATGTAAAGAAGTATGTGTATCCTTCCATAGGTATGCCAAAACGTTTAGCCAGAATGTCATTTCTAGTCGATGGAACATTCTCAGCTCGTTCTACATCCAATTGGTAAGCTTCATACTGTACAGTTAACCCTAGATTAGGATTAGCTTTTCTCCACATAGCAGGATCGTTTACTTCTTCTACATTATCTAACTTGTAATGCCAAATACTAACATGAGGTGCATAGTAATCACCCTTAAGAATACTCATCAACTCCATTTTGATTGTATCTCCGGGGCCATTACGAATAGTACCTTCTGAACTAGTAGCAATAATCAGATAATCAGAAAGCTTAGATGATCCTTGTTCTATAGCTCCAATAACATCTTCTCGAATGTCGCAAGACAACCACTCGTCAATAGTGGCAATCTTATAACGAGCACCCTGCATGGCAGACTCTCGCATGGGCTTTACTTCTAGTAGCGAGTTAGTCAGTTTGTTCTCAATACCCAGTTTAGTGGATACCAATTTCTGTCTTTTATTACGATCTCCTGTTGTGTTTTGTAATGAACCTTCTGTTAAAAATTGAAATACTGGCCCGATAGCTCTTGTTATAGCTGTTCTAAACGGGCCCATGACCTCATCAGCCTGCTTCATTGTAGGAGCAGTAGTAACTTGTTTAGTTGTTGTAGGATCTACAACTAAGAAATACGCTTGATGTGTCTCGGCATACATCGACTTAGCAGCTCCTCGAGCCACTATTAAATATTGCTTTCTAGTAAGTCTCTTTTTAACAATCTTCTTAATGAATCTATTTTCTTCTGGTAAATAAACGTTACGCTCAACGAAATAATACCATCCATAAACTTGCTCTCCCCATAGTTTAAATGTATCAAGCAGTTTCATAGGAGTACCATCTGTTAGAACTAATTCTCGTTCGCAGAAGTCGATCCATCCTGTTACAGCAGCAGGGTCGTAAAATACTCCCGGATTTGCAATAAGTCCATCGATACGGTTCATTTCCATTTCGATTTCTTGACAAATCGGGATCTCGCCCCTTTTAACGGCATCTCTAAATTGTCCATAGTAGTAAGGGACGGCTGTATTAGACAATGCCATACTCTTTCACCTTATTCTTTCTACTTCTTTTTTTCGTAAAGTTTCTTAATCTTTTCAAGAGTTTCAGAATCGATATTACTATAATTCTTTCCTCCAGCAAACGAACTAAGGAACGACTGAGCATCTTTTCTAACATTAGGATTCTCAATAGTCAGAAGCCAATCTTTTGCAGCCTTATTGTTTGCTTCTTCTATAATTTTTCGAGCTCTATTATTGGCTTCATCAGTAGCCTGTTTAATCCTCTTATCGTTATAATCTTTAGCTCTATTAACACTTTCTCTAATACCTTGTATACTATCAAGAATAGCTTTACCAGAATTTGCTACTTCTGCAGCTTCTCTAGTTGCTGTCTTGAAACCAGTCAAAAATTTCTTCCCTTTAGTATACTGAATAGTATTGAAAGCTTCTCGATAAGATCTTTCAAGATTAGCTCTTTTAGTTAAAGCCTCAAGCTCTTCATTAGTAAATCTAGACAAATCTTCCTTACGTTCGCCCCATCTACCAGTTGGAACATAAGTTTTAGGCCCCATCTGTTTAGCTCTAGCAGTATTATAGACACGATCAGTCTTATTCTCATAATAATCGTATCTTCTACGGCCTTCATCTGTTAGAGTCCCATCGTAATTTCGGTATTTACGAGTGCCCCACTTCTGGCCCTTATTGCCCCAATGAATGATTACTCTATCTCTCATTGTAACCTCCTAACGAACCAGTGTAAGGTATTTCAGCGGAACCCAACTATTGAGATTCTTCAGAAGAGCTTCTTTTACTCCATTATGAGTAGCGATCTTGTCTACATAAGAATTAGTGTTAATGTAAATGGAAGGAACCTTAACACCTTTAGCAGCTCCACCATAAACAGCACCTTTCCCTATTTTGACGAGAGATCCTACTTTAATTGCAGTCTCCTGCGGAACAACAGTAAGATACCTTGCCGGAACCCAACTGTTCAGTTCTACAATCAAAGCACAGTACTCATTCTTAACAACCTGAGTCTTTCCAACCTTAAACGGAACATTGCAATAGCAGCTAGGAACTTTCACACCCTTAGAGCTACCGCCATATACTGCTCCATTACAAATCGTTACAATGTCTCCAGCTTTAACAACTGGAGCAGGTGCAGGCTGAGATGCATAAGTAACCCACGGAAGCTTACCACATCCTGCCCAATTCGGCTGGTAATCCAGATTCACCTGTCCAAGTCCGTCAAGACTCGGAGCGCATTCTGTATCTTTCTTTCCAGCTACAGTAACAAGAGCACAATGCCCATAGTCCTCAGTCCACATGAACTCTCCGACTTCAGCTTTAGAGAAATCTGCTTTAGTCTTCTTGTCTGTGCACTTAGACGCCATAGTCTTAATGCTCATGTCTTTTTCAGAACTGTAATCAGGGCTATTGCTAGGGCCACCGAATCTGTTTCCAAAGAACAGAATGCCCTTAATAGCTCCTACACAGTCTGCACAGTACCAGCCTTTGTCAGCAAACTGAAGCAGGTACTCTTTGTTTGTTTTAGTTTTGTCCTGTTTGCTGGTCTGCTTATACCAGTCACCTACAGAACCACTTCTACTTGCCTGTTTGTTAATAATCTCAGTTGTCAGGAGATTGTCAGCAGTAGCTTTTGCATAC
>JAGCGE010000355.1 GCA_017649745.1 Clostridiales bacterium
GCAAGGATTTCAACACAGAAGAATACAACATCATTAAAGAGAATGGTTTTGTAAAAGTTTCCCAGAGCCCGCTGTCGACTTTTGCGGCAGATGTTGATACAGGTTCTTACTGTAACTTAAGAAGGATCATCAACCAGGGCTATAATTTAAGCAATGTAGCTTCAGCGATCAGAACTGAAGAGATGGTCAATTATTTCGATTATAAGGTAGATAACAAAGACGACGTATTCAGTGTACAGTATTCTGTCGGTGAATGTCCCTGGAATAAGGAAAACAAGCTCCTTGTAATGACGATGCAGGCTAACAGCGAAGTTAACATTACAAGCGAAGGCAACAACTTTGTATTCCTTATCGACTCATCCGGTTCCATGAACAGCCAAGATAAGCTTCCTCTCGTAAAAGAGAGCTTCAAGCTCCTTGCAGGAAATTTAGGACCTAATGACAGAGTATCGATCGTTACTTATTCCGGTAGCTCAGATACACTCCTCGAAGGTTCCAACGATTACAATAAGATCTGCAAGACTTTAGACAAGATCTCCGCATCAGGCGGCACCAACGGTTCAGGCGGAATCAATGCAGCTTATAAGTGTGCTGAAAAGAACTTCGTTAAGGGCGGAAACAACAGAGTTATAATCGCATCTGACGGCGACATGAATCTCGGAATCACATCCCAGAGCGGCCTCGTAGACCTCATCAAAGAGAAGAAGGAAACAGGTGTATTCCTTACAGTATTGGGATACGGCACAGGCAACTACAGCGATGCAAATATGGAATCCATTGCTGACGCAGGAAACGGCAATTACTTCTACATCGATTCTATCGACGAAGCTGAAAGAGTCCTTTGCGAAAAGCTCATGCAGACAACTGTAACAGTAGCAAAAGATGTTAAGTTCCAGGTAGAGTTCAATCCTTATGAAGTAGCTGAATACAGACAGATCGGCTACGAGAACAGACAGATGTCCGCAAAGGATTTCGATGACGATAAGAAAGACGGCGGCGAGATCGGTGCAGGCGCACAGGTAACAGTATGCTACGAACTCAAGCTCAGAGATCCTAACGAAAAGCCTGAAGACGACCTCAAGTATCAGGATACTGTTCTTTCCGATAACGCAAAGAATGGCGAACTCTGCACAGTATCTGTCAGATATAAGGCACCCAACGAAGACGAGAGCAGGCTTATCAAGTATCCTCTCAAGGACAATGGAATCAGCAATAAGGATGACTTCAATTTCATCTGCGGTATCATCGAAACTTCAATGGTAATGAGAGACAGCGATTACAAGGGTAATGCAACCTACGATTCAGCTTATGAGCTCGCTAAATCCGGTACGGGAAATAACAAGTACAGAGAAGAATTCTGCAGACTTATCAAGAAGCTCGGATGATAAATAAATCCATACTCCCGGATAAATGAATGGGACTGTCACTTGTTTAAGTGGCAGTCCCTGATTTTAGTAATAAGCAACAAGTAAATTAATAAGATATGATCCTTCTATTCCGATGAAGAAAGTAACTATATTTATTCCGGCAGAAATGAGTATGCACCACCATCTCCACTCATCAACTTTCCTCCATCCGAAAAGAATATAGATTACCGTTAGAACGACATGGACCAGTGTTCCTCCGAGCAGGTAAAACAATGGCGTAAAGGACATTTCAACTTCATTCATTCCGATAACGACAAACAGATACCAGACAATCGACGTGACAATACATGACACGATAAATTGAATAATGAAGTATGCCCACTTATTAATGCCGTCAAACATCGCCCTTGTCCTATTTATCTTCCCGGTCCTTCGGCTGTTCTTTCGCCTGATCCTTCGACTCTTTTTCGAGTCTCTTGTGAATGTTATCGATGTCTTCAGTCGTTCCGCCGCCGATATCATCAGGTGCTCTGAATCCGCCGCGTTCGACGATCCTTAAGAATGCATCGACTACGTCTGCTGTCATCTGTGTTCCTCTTGCGCCGGATATTATCGATACTACCTTTTCAAAGTTCATACGATTTCTGTACGGACGGTTTGAATACATCGCATCGAAAGCATCTGCAACGGCGATGATCTGCGCTACCCTCGGAATCTCATCTTCCTTAAGTCCCTGCGGATAACCCTTGCCGTCAGGTCTCTCGTGATGCGATTCTGCGCCGACAGAGAGTTCCGGCATGATGCTGATATCCTTCAAAACATTATAACCCAATACAGTGTGCGACTGTATCGTGTGATATTCATCATCAGTAAGTCTTCCCTCTTTGTTAAGGACTTCACCCGGAACGCCGATCTTACCGATGTCGTGGAGAAGAGCGATATTGTAATACTTTTCGACGGTCTCTTCATCGTATCCCAATTCACGGGCAAGGAGCACAGTGTAGTCTGCCACTCTCTTCGAGTGACCGTTCGTATACTTGTCCTTCATATCGATCGTCTTCGCAAATGCTTCTACGATTTCTCTGATGAGGGTCTTATTCTCTTCCTGCTTTTTCAAGAGCGCTTTGGTCTTTCTTCTCACATAGAGAAAGAAAATCAGCGCGATTAAAGAGATACCCATTAAAAGTGTCAGGATCATGAACCAAAAGTATTCATAGAATGCTTTCTGCTTAACGATCACTATCGAGAAAACATCTTCATTACTGCTGTGGCCCATGGAATCTGCCAGAGTCATTCTGAAAGCGTATGTGCCGCCCTTGAGGTTCGTGTAGTCGATCGATGAAAGCTCGCTTCTCTTTACCGTGGATTCATAAGAACCAAAGCCTTCGAGTTTATATGTGACCTTGGGGTTCATTAGATTATATGAACATACATAAGGATAAATGGTTATCTTCTTAACGCTGCTCGGGACAACGATCTTTCCTTCAGAATCCGGATAGAACTTTACACCGTCAGCTTCAACGTAAGGAACAGTCATCTTTACATCGTTAACATCCTCAAAAACACTCTCGATATTTACCTTTGCAACACCGGTGGTACCTGCGACATAAAGGATGCCGTCATCAGTTACACAGCTGTATGAGTTTGCATTGGCGATTATCGGAAGGCCGTTATCGATTCCATAGAAGACCGGTGAAATATTCTGGTTTTCTATAAGTGCATCTGCACTGATCACATAAATACCGTTACTGCTCAATACCCAGACATCACCCTGCGAATCCTCATACATGTCGAAGTTATTGGAATACGGGAAATCCTTTATGGTGTGGACTTCATAATCCGATGTCATATAAGCGATTGAGTTGCTGGTTACTATCCAGTAAACATCCTTATACTGAGACTTCTTGATCCTCATGACTACGTCAGACATCAATCCGTTATCGGTATTGATATGCTTGATCCCTGAATCTCCGATTATATAGATTCCGTCACCGTCAGAACCGGCAATTATCTCGCCGTCAGAGCCTTCTGCAACAGTCAGTATCTCGATATTGCTTACACCTGATTCCGTGCCATATACCTTTTCTACTTTATCGTCCCTGATGACAGCAACACCGCCTGTACAAGCCACAAGATACGAACCGTCCCTGCACTCATAAACTGTTCTGATTCTCTGGCTTTCAGGAAGACCTTCTTCTTTTTCGAAAGTAACGACGTTTCCGTTATCGTATCTTACAAGGCCTAAATCTCCGAAAGTCGAGATCCACAATCTGTCCTTGCTGTCTTTTATGATCGATCTGATCTTCACCTTTTCGAGCATCGAGATGAGATCGAGATATCCTAAGTGTTCTCCTGAGGCAGTCTTTACTTCATTCAAATTCAAGCGGTCGACGTTGCCGCTTGTGTTTACTACAGTCAGTCCGGAATCCTTACCGATAAAGAGCATATCGTTGTAATAGCATGTTGAATTAACAACAGCTCTGTCGATATTATACTTATCGAAGACATCGGTGAAATGATTCTTTACCACCTTCATGACGCCC
>JAGCGE010000356.1 GCA_017649745.1 Clostridiales bacterium
AAGATTGACTATTAAAGTAGGTCCGAAGATCCTCATCATAAGAAGAGCCTTCTCCTCTACTGTAACATCAACACCTGCAGTTACGATCCTAACAGATGAATTCTTGTACTTAAGCTTCAATTCATCGCACTCAGCCTTGTCTTTTGAAGCGATACAGATCTCATCAGCCATGCCCCTGTTCGCACAGATAATCGGTACTAATACTCTTGTGATATCCGTGCAGCCGATAATAAGTATTTTCGCCATGCTGCCACCCTAATTCTTGTAGTTCAAATAATATTGTACTTATTTTAATAATATATATCAAATGGTTTTTGGGGTTTCTTACCAAAATAATTGAGGCTGTCATCGACAGCCTCATAGGTTATCTCAATTATTTCACTTTTTGTGTTTTTTCTTCTTTGGATCAGGCCTTTTTACACTTGATGGAACAGCCACCGTTTCCTTCACATTTTCCTTTTCGGAAGGAAGGATCGCATTAAGAACGATACCAACAAATGCACCTACTGCAAGACCAGTAAGAGGGATCGAAACTGACTTGATAGTTACCGTTACACAACCGGTTGCATCATAGTACTTGATACCTACTGAAAGACCAAGGATAAGGGCAGCGATTATTACGTTTCTTACCTTTGTGAAATCGATCTTACTTTCAACAACATTTCTTACACCAACTGCAGAGATCATGCCGTAAAGAACGAGTGAGATACCACCCATTACAGGTGTAGGAATTGCAGCGATGCAAGCTGCGAACTTAGGCGAGAATGAGAAAGCGATAGCAAATATAGCTGCCAGTCTTATTACTCTCGGATCATATACCTTAGTAAGTGAAAGAACACCTGTGTTCTCACCGTATGTTGTATTAGCAGGAGCACCGAAAAGTGATGCTACGATAGTTGCAAGACCATCACCTGTAAGTGTTCTGTGGATACCAGGATCCTGAACGTAGTTAACACCTGTTGTGGAAGAGATGGCAGAGATGTCACCGATATGCTCAACGATAGTTGCAATAGCGATCGGAACGATAGTAGCGATAGCTGAAATGATCATCGCCTTATCAGGGTTAGAGAAGATGGAGAATACTGTCTCACTTCCCTTGATAGGAAGTCCGATCCATGCTGCAGTTTTGATAGCTTCAATCTTATCAACATCAAAGAGCTGCAATGAACCGCTGCCTGCGATCGCATATACAAGATGAGGCTCTTCTGCTGTTCCTACATCGATCTGTACGCCTGTCGTGAGCGCAAGTACTACTGCGAGAGCACACGCACTGATTACACCAATGATGATAGGTACGATCTTGATCATTCCCTTACCGCACACGTTACATAGAACGAGTATGGCGATACCGAACACCGCGATAGGCCAGTTAGCCGAACAGCTGGTAACTGCTGTTCCTGCAAGAGTAAGACCGATAGCGATGATGATCGGACCTGTTACGATAGGAGGAAAGAATTTCATTACTCTCTCAGTACCGAAAGCCTTGATAAGACCTGCCAGTATGAGATACAGAATACCCGCGCAAACAACGCCTAAACAAGCATAAGGAAGAAGTTCCTTCTCACCTTTTGGAGCGATTGTCCAGTAGCCCGTGAGAAACGCAAATGAAGAACCGAGAAAAGCCGGAACCTTGCGCTTTGTCAATAAGTGGAAAAGAAGTGTTCCAAGTCCCGCGAAAAGGAGCGTAGCCGATACGCTTAGTCCTGTCAGAGCAGGAACGAGAACCGTTGCGCCGAACATGGCAAACATGTGCTGTGCACCAAGAATTATCATCTTGGGATAGCCTAGTTTCCTGGCATCATAAATGCCGCCGTCATTAGAGCTCATATATAACGTCCTCCCAATAGATTTTAGGTAAAAACAACCTCTATAATCGATATTAGCACAACGATCGATAAATGGTATCGGGAACGTTTATTCTTAAATAAATTTGTCGGGGTAATGTCACTTTTCTGACGCCTTCAAAGCCTCGTCATAACTCTCCAGAAAATCCTCGCCCTTCTGCACTTCAGTAAGTGACAGATCAGGATAATCGAGCTGGCGCATACACTCATAGATAGCGATAGCTGCCGCGTTGGAAAGATTAAGGCTTCTGCAGTCTTTGTGCATAGGGATCCTGAAGCAATTATCGAGATGTTTTTTCAGGATGTCATAAGGAACACCGGTACTCTCTTTTCCAAAAATAAGATAGATATTTGTATCCTCAGGAACACCTGCAAAATCAATGGAAGAATGCGGCTTTTTGCCGTATCTTGTCATGAAGAAATAAGCGCCTTTGTTCTTAGCTTCGAACTCGTCGAAACTCTCATAATAATCATAATCAGCCCATGTGATGTGATTAGTCGTAGCCCTCTTAAACTTCTTGTTGTTGATATCAAAACCGAGAGGTCCGATCAGGTGCAAAGAACAATCCGTAGCTACGCATGTTCTCATGATATTACCTGTATTCTGTGGTATCTCCGGCTCGAAAAGAACTACGTTAACGCGTCCCATCAGGATACACCTTTAACAGCTTCGGAACGGAAAGATGAAATATCATTTTCCGTTGTTGCCTCGGCAATATTAAGAAGGTGATCGCCAAGTCTCTCGAAATCAGTAAGCATCTCAGAATAGATAACGCATGCTTCACCTGAACATTCGCCTGTTGTCATACGAGTGATCTGATTCTTACGGAACATAGCTGTCATATCGTCGATCTTCTGCTCAGCTTTTGCTACATTAACATGTAGATTCTTCTGCTTAGGATCGAAGAACATATAAGTTGTATCGTTAAGTACCTGGATCATCTGCTGAACTTCGAAAGTTGCCTTCTCGGAAAGCTTATAGCCCTTATCCTGAAGAAGGTTCGCATAACCTGCGATGTTCGTTGCATGGTCACCCATTCTCTCGACATTACCCGTGATCTTAAACAGAGCACTGAGGACAACTGCATCATCTTCTGATGATACTTTAGCCAAACTGTGAGAGATATAATATGAAATCTCTTTATTAAGGAAGTCGATGTATTCCTCAGCTTCGTTGATCTCTACCTGAACAGTTTCACTGTTATTGATTACCGCATTAAGGCTTCTTGTTACGTTCTTGCTTGCCATGTCGTACATACGCGCGATCTCATTACGAGCTGAAGCGATGATTACCGCACTGTTCGTATCAGTTCTAAGCATCGAAGGTGACAGATAAAGAAGCTTCTGAGCATTCACTACATCAACCTTCTTATCAGGAACTACTGCATTAACGAACTTGACGATAAATGTTCCGAATGGAAGGAGCAATACGGTTGTTATGAGAGCAAAGAGCAAGTGAGCATTAGCTATCTGTCTCATAGGAGAATCCGTTAACTTTCTCATGATATCAGTGATAGGTAATGTAAGTGTAAGACCTGTCATGATGCATGCACCGATAAGGTTGAACATGAGGTGCATCATAGCGGTACGAAGAGCATTTCTGTTGGAACCCACTGAAGAAAGGATCGCAGTTACACAAGTACCTACGTGCATACCATAAAGGATGAATATTGCCTGATCAAGTTCGATAACACCTGAAGCTGCGAGAGTCTGAAGTACTGCAACACCGGCTGCGGAACTCTGGATGATAGCAACGAAAACTACACCTACAAGAATACCGAGGAACGGATTATCCATTCCGGTAAGGAATTCCCTAAAAGAAGGATTATCCTTAACAGGCTCCATAGCATTACTCATAAGGCTCGTACTAATGAAGATAAATCCAAGACCGGTTACGATCTGACCAATAGCCGCATATTTTTTCTTATGAGTGAAAAGAAGAATGAGAACACCGATGATCGCAATGATCGGAGCGATCTCGCTGAACTTAAAAGCAACGAGCTGTGATGTGATGTTGGTACCGATATTGGCACCCATTATTACCCACAACGCCTGAGTAAGATTAAGAAGGTTCGCATTAACGAATCCTACGACCATTACTGTTGTGGTTGAAGAAGACTGAACAAGTCCTGCAATTACTATACCTACGAGAAGTCCCAGGAACCTGTTAGACGTGAGTTTCTCAAGAATACCCTGAAGTTTGCTACCTGCTGCAGCCTCCAAGCCGCCGCTGAGCATCTTCATACTGTAAAGGAAGATCGCAAGTCCTCCTATCATAGTTACTATACAAGTAAATATTTCCATACCTTAGCTATATGCCTCCACTTCACTAATAATTTTAGTAAGGTAAGAGAGATTAGTCAAAGGATTTTTGCTCCGCCGCAGAATACATTCACCATTTTCTATATATAGGATATGCATCATTTTGAAGAAATGACATTATCGAGAATAAGAACACTCGACACGCTCATCAGATTCGCTTGTAAAAGGCTAATATTGCCGTGGTATCCTAAACCACTCCGCACAACACATAGACGAGTTTCTATATATTCGGTATGATTTGTTTTACATTTTCAAACACTAAAATTTACATTTTTAATGAGCAGAGGTGATCGACCGCTTCGATATAGCCGTCAAAGCCCTTACCGGTGATAGTCTTGCACGCAAAATAAGAAATGTATGAGATCTGTCTGAACGGCTCTCTTTCAGATACTTCCGAGATATGAACCTCGACAGTCGGAATATTTACAGCCTTAAGCGCATCCAAGATAGCAACAGACGTATGAGTATATCCGCCCGGATTAAAAACGATACCGTCGATTCCGTCGAAATATGCCTGCTGAATGATGTCGATGAGTCCGCCTTCAGAATTGTTCTGTCTGAAGACAGCTTCCACGCCCTTCTTGTAGCAGTGATCGCTTATATAATTTACAAGGTCATCATATGTCTTGGCACCGTAGATATCAGGCTCCCTGATGCCGAGCATGTTAAGGTTAGGTCCGTTGAGAACAAGTATCTTCATATTACAGCTCCTTGATAAGTTGATCGACGATCGCATCTTCTTCACTGAAATCAGGAAGATCCCAGATTATATCGCTCACCTTCTCATAAAGAGGCGCGCGCTTATTCAGAAGATCCTCAATACTGTTATTCTTGCTTATAGGACGGTTCTTAGTGTCCTGCTTAAGAAGAGTAGGAAGAGGTCTCTTAATGTAGATGACCCTGGAATTACACTTAAGAAGGAAGTGGTTCTCCTCACGAGTCACGATTCCTCCGCCTGTCGATATAACGAGCCCCGACTTCGGAAGTATCTTATCTGCAAGAAGAGTCTCCATCCTGCGGAATTCGTTCTCACCCTTTTCGGAGATGACAGCAGAAGGCTTAATGCCGTATTCCTGCTCGAAAAGGATATCCAGATCAACGAATTCTCTTCCGAGAACAGAAGCGATCTTTCTTCCGAGAGTTGTCTTTCCTGATCCAGGCATTCCTACCAAAGTAATATTTCGCATTTCGTTTTCGAGTTCAGTGGTAACCTCATCGATCTCAGGAACATCGTAGTTATCGTAATCGGATATCTCGCCCCTGAAGATCCTGCTGGCCTTATGAGCCTGAGCTACGAGCATCGTAAGTCCGCCTGCAGTCTTAAGTCCGAGTTTTCGAGCTTCAGTAAGGAGCTTCGTTCCTGACGGATTATAGATGATGTCTGCAACGGCACAAAGGCTCTTGAACTTACTTATATCGATCGGCTGAGCATCCACATCAGGATACATTCCGACAGGTGTTGTATTGATAATGACTTCCACATTAGGAAGTACTGTATAAACATTCTCGTAATTGATATCTCCTGTCCTGGAGCAGAACTCGACTATCGCACCCATCTTCTTAAGAGCATAGCTGCAAGCTGCGCTCGCGCCACCCGTTCCGAGGATAAGACATGACTTGGTAAGCACATTGATGCCGGCTTTCTTAAGCATATAAGTGAATCCGTACACATCGGTATTGTATCCCTTGAAGTAACCTTCTTCTGTCTTAACGACCGTGTTGACTGCGCCCGCATCGTGAGCTGCCTCCGACACTTCATCGCAATAAGAGAGGGCGAGCTTCTTATAAGGGATCGTTACGTTAAATCCCTTAAGATCTTCCTTCCCTTCGAAAATATCTCTTACCTCAGATTCAGTTCTCTCGAGGATGCCGTATTCGTAATCCGCGAATGCTTTATGGATCCTCGGCGAATATGTATGTGGTAATGACTTTCCAAGTACACCGTAATTCATATTAATTTCCTTAAACAATTTCGTTATATGAGCCGAGATATCGAAGTTCAGACGTCATAGCCTTAAGTTCCGACATCATCTCAGCGAATCCTTCATTATAGATAGACGTCTCGAGATCAAAGTAGAACATGAATTCGAAGTCTCTACCCGGAAGAGGTCTTGACTCTATCTTAACAAGATTCACGCCTCGTGCATAGAAGTAAGCGAGGATCTTATAAAGAGCACCCGGTTCATGCTTAAGGATCATCATCATAGATGTCCTGTTAGCACCGGGATAGATCTCTATCTTCTTTGAGATAACGATAAATCTCGTATAGTTATTTCCTGAATCCTGAACTGACGACTTGATCAGGTCAAGATCATAGAGTTCACCGCACTTGATCGATGACAGACAGCAGATATCATTTCTTCCTGACTCAGCAACATACTTAGCAGCTTCAGCTGTGTTGCTGTAGTATGTGACCTTAACATCAGGTCCAAGGCTCTTTACGAATTCCTTGCACTGGTTGATAGCCTGCTCGTGAGAGATAACTTCCTTGATATCGCTCAGCTTACCGCCTTTTCGCATAAAGCAGTTATGGTCTACCTTGACCCTTACGGATCTTACGATCTTGAAGCTGTTCTTGATCATGAGATCATAAACAGCTGATACAGTTCCTGCATTGGAGTTTTCGACAGGAAGAACGCCATAATTACATAGACCTGCGTCTATTGCTTGGAATACCTGTGCGAAAGTCCTCATGAACATGATGTTCGGAATATTAAAAAGTCTCTCGCATGCTACCTGTGAGAAAGCGCCTTCAACACCCTGGCATGCTACGTTTGCTCTTACAGGGAAAGGCTTAGAGTTCATCTCGTCGATCGCATCACGGATGATCTTCGTCTCGTCATCTTCGTGAGATACTACCTTAGTCTGAAGCCCTCTTGAAGCCTCGAAGAGCATCGTGTAGATAGGAGAGATATAAGGCTTTGTTCTGTCATCTGCCATATCATAGATCGCGGACATCTTCTCTCTTTCTCTTTGTCCGTCGTAGATCGCCTTACCGGAACCCTTCTTAAATTCACCGATCTTCTCGGCAACTTCCATTCTTTTCTGGAGGGCTGCAAGAAGGTCCTTATCGGCCTTGTCCATTTCGATCCTTAATTCATCAAGATTTGCCATTTATATTCTCCTTCAGATCATGTCGTATATAGCAAGTGCGGCTACGGCTTCGTATACGGGAACTGCCCTTGGTACGATACAAGGATCGTGTCTTCCCTTCGCACCGAGCTTAACGTTCTCACGTGTAACAAGATCGACTGTATCCTGTTCCTTGCTTACCGTAGGTGTAGGCTTTACCGCAACATCGAAAACAATAGGTGCGATGCCGGTCGATATTCCGCCTAATATACCGCCACAGTTATTTGTCTTAAGCTTAAGCTTGTTCTCTTCGAAAACAAAATTATCGTTGTTCTCAGATCCTCTAAGCGTTGTTGCACCAAATCCGTTACCGAACTCGACGCCCTTACAAGCAGGAACTGCAAAACACAATTGAGCGATCTTAGCTTCGATACCTTCGAAGATCGGTCCTCCGATACCGCCCGGAACTCCTTCGATAACTACTTCGATAACTCCGCCTACAGAATCTTCATCCTGTCTTGCGCTCTCGATAACAGCTTTCATGAGCTCGCCCTTCTCATCAGAGATTACAGGGAATTCCTTGTCTCTTACATCATGGAGCTTAGTAAGAAACTCCTGCTCATCTAAGTTCGCATATGAATCGTCAGATACATCTCCGATGCTCTTAACGTGAGCTGAGATCTCGATACCCTTCTCGCGAAGCTTGCTTAATGCGAGGAATCCGGCGATACAAATAGGTGCCGTAAGTCTTCCCGAGAAAGCTCCTCCGCCTGATGAATTGAATGTCTCACCATACTTAACGCCTGCTGTGTAGTCAGCATGTCCAGGCCTTGGGGTTCTCAGCAGTCCCGAGTAATCATGAGGCTTGATGTTGGTATTAAGGATATGAGCTTCGAACTCGTCGCCGTCAAATCTCTCGATAACAACTTCGTCAGCTTCCTTACGAGGCGTTGACCAGGCATTTTGACCAGGTGCACGCCTCTTCATAAATCGGGAGAGACCTTCAGTATCGACGTCGAACTTATCGATACCCGTAACCTTTACACCGATCTGCTCACTATGGGATTCACCATAGATCCCGACGCTTATCTTGTTTCCTCGAAACCAGTTAAACTCTTTATTCATGAGGCGCTTTCCTCCAACAGTTCCCACAATCCCGGAAAGGACTTGGAAACACATTCATCATTATCTATATTTATGACCTTGCCCGTCCATGCAGCGATGAGGCAAGCTGTCTGTGCCATCCTGTGATCACCATAAGTTACGAACGGATCATTCTTTGTCTTATCTTTTATACCGTCACCGATAAAGAGACTGCCATTCTCATATCTGCAGGATACTCCGACACCTTCGAGCGCCTTTATAGTCGCTTCGATCCTGTCGCACTCCTTATACCTGAGTCTCTCGACATTGATGATCTGTGTGCCGTCCTTGAATGCTGCAGCAAGTACTGCGATATAAGGAACGATATCAGGGTAGTCACATGCATCTAAGACAAGTCGTCCTGCGGACTTTCTCTTTTCCTTGATCGTTACTGTATCACCAGCTGTCTCGAGCGAGATACCCATCTCAGCAAGGATATACATTATGAACTTATCTTTCTGGAAAGACTTAAAGTTAAGTCCGCGTAAAGTCATCTTACTATCCTTGCATAATGCTCCGAGACTTAAAAGGAATGCTGCAGTTGACCAGTCACCTTCCGCCTCAAGATCTACGTCGAGCTTTTTCGAAGAGATGTCGACAAAATAGATGCCTTCATCTTCATCGACTAAAACGCCCTTATTATTCAGTGCACCGATAGTAAGTTCGAAGTAGCCTTTTGACTCGAGTTCACCGACAAGTCTTACCTTGCTTTCAGGAAGAAGGATAAGAGACATCAGAAGTCCTGAGATGTACTGTGAAGAAATGTTGCCTTCGATATCGAAGGTTCCTTCCTTAAGATCACCTGAAACGATTATCTCTTCTTTATCGAAGTCCTTCTCGACTCGGATTCCGTGACGATAGAGGCACTCTGTAAGCTGATCTATCGGGCGTTCCAGGAGCTTACCCTTAGGCTTAAAGACGAGCCTTCCGCCCATGCCTTTGTGATAGAGATAAGCTATGCCGCAGCTGATCATAAATCTCAATGTGGAACCGCTCTCGTTACATGGCATGATTACATCTCCGCCGTTACTGCTAAGCAATGCTTCGATGCATCCTTTTGTCGCGATTATATCCTTGTTGTCGGACTCAAGCGGGGTAGTAAGCTTCTTTATGAGTTCTTCGTCGTTAATGTTTTCGAGCGTAAGAAGGAGAAAGCTTATGATAAGTTCCCTGTGAAGGACCGACTTGGATGCCGGAACCTTGAAATCCATATCGAGTTTTTTGATCATTATGTCTCGACTCATAGATACCTCTTCAATTCTTCAAGGTCCATGGTCCTTAACTCGCATTTACCTATCTCACTTACGTAAGCGATCGTGATCTTGTCGCCGCGCTTCTTCTTGTCATTCATGATGCCGCTCGTCAAAGACTCGACAGGATCATTATTCTCGTAAGGAAGATCGTAGAGCTTCAACATGTTGATAAGATCGTTATATATGGAACTGTTCTTGCTGATCCTTGCCATACCCATCGCTACGGCATTTCCGTGCGAGATCGTGAAGTTGCTGTCGCGCTCGATGGCATGGCCGATCGTGTGGCCGAAGTTAAGAGTCTGACGAAGACCGTTGTCATGCTCGTCCTGCTCTACAACGTATGCCTTAAGCTCGACACATCTAGCGACTATATCGACAAGATCGTGTGATGTCTTGGTAAGCTTATTCTGGAGCTTGATATACAGATCCTTATCACTTATGAAAGCATACTTAATGACTTCTGCCATTCCCTCTGCGAAAAGCTCATCGCTCAATGTCGACAGGAGATCAACATCGCAGATAACAAGCGAAGGCTGATGGAATGCACCGACAAGGTTCTTTCCTTCCTTAAGATCTACTCCCGTCTTTCCTCCGACAGATGCATCGACCTGTGCGAGAAGTGTCGTCGCGATCTGGATGACCTTGATACCTCTAAGGTAGATGGAGGCTGCGAAGCCTGCCATATCTGTTGTGACACCACCGCCTAATGCGACTACGGCATCTGTTCTTGTGAAACTGTTTGATGCGAGAACCGAGAGGATCTTCATGACCTCATCCATGTTCTTGTGCTGCTCGCCTGCTTCATATATGTAAGTGAGCACTTCGTATCCTGCACTCTCGAGGTATTCCTTTGTCCTGTCGAGATACAGTGGTGCGACATTTGTCTCGCTTACCAGGAGGATCTTAGCGATCCTTGAATCTGTGATCTTAATATATGTTCCGATATCCTTCAGGATGTCATTTCCAACGAAGACTTCATAACCGTTTCTGACTTTAACCTTGATCCTTCTCATGTTGACCTCTTAGAGCCGTCGAGCTCTTCCTTTCTGTCTCTGCCTTCCTCGAGAAGTGTCTTCAATGTCTCGAGGTCGTCCTCCTCCATTGCCTTCTTGTACTTATTGAGTTCATCAGTAAGATGTTCTATCTCTTTAATAAGATTATCCTTGTTCTCCATAAACAGCTCAGACCACATCGTCGGGTTGAGCCATGCCACCCTCGTCATATCCTTATAGCTTCCAGCGGAGAATCCGTGGTGCTCAGTAGCCGTAGGGCTCTTAACATATGCATTCGATACAAGGTGCGCCATCTGTGATGTGAAAGCGATCATCTCGTCGTGCTTGTCTGCATGAGACAGGCAGAATGATCCGAACTTACATGGCTCCAGAGCTTCCTTAACTCTGTCAATAAGCTGCATATCATCGAAAACAGGCGGTACCAGGACGATCGGAGCACCATTAAAGAGAGTTGCTCTCGAATGCTTAAGTCCTGAATATTTGTTACCTGCCATCGGGTGAGTTCCGACAAAGATGAATCCGTTCTTCTTTGCTATCTTGAATGCGCTCTCGCAGACAACTCTCTTGTTACCGCAAGCGTCGACTACAAGTCCGTCTTTTCGAAAATACTTGCCATTGTCCTTAAGATATTTAACAGCTGCTTCAGGATACAGACAGATGACGACAAGATCCATGTCTTTAAGGTTATCCTTGTTAAGCTCGCCGTCTACGAAACCTGCGAGCTTACCCATGATGACGGCAGAGGAATCTATATCGAACACATAGACCTCGTGCGAAGACTCTTTATATGCCTTCGCGAAAGATGCTCCGATAAGACCTAAGCCTACGATTCCTACCTTCACGTCAGATCACCTCGCGAATCTTCAAAACACGTTTTGCAACATCATCAAACTGTTCAGGTGTAAGTGATTGTGCGCCGTCACAAAGAGCATTCTTCGGATCGTTATGGACTTCGATCATGAGTCCGTCAGCTCCGCATGCTGCTGCGGCCATTGCCATTGGCTTAACCATTCTCGCGATACCTGTCGCATGTGACGGATCGACGATGACAGGGAGATGAGAAAGTTCCTTGAGCATCGGTACTGCCGACAGGTCAAGAGTATTTCTCGTATATGTCTCATAAGTTCTTATACCGCGCTCGCAAAGAATGACCTTCTCGTTACCGCCTGCCATGATGTACTCGGCGCTCATGAGGAATTCCTTCATCGTGTTCGCGAGACCGCGCTTAAGAAGTATTGGTTTATCTATCTTGCCGAGAGCCTTAAGAAGCTCGAAGTTCTGCATGTTCCTTGCACCGACCTGAATGAGATCTACATTCTCGAAAAGCGAAAGATGCTCGGCACTCATTATCTCTGTTACTATAGGCATTCCCGTTGCTTCCTTAGCCTTAAGGAGAAGCTCGATGCCGTCTGCCTTAAGTCCCTGGAAATCATATGGTGATGTCCTAGGCTTAAATGCGCCGCCTCTGAGAAGTGATGCGCCTGAAGCCTTGACCTCTTTAGCTATATCGATTATCTGGGATTCGCTTTCTACTGAGCATGGACCTGCGATAAATGCGAAGTTGCCTCCGCCGATCTTAACGCCGTTTACGTCGATAACGGAGTCGTCAGGATGGAACTTCCTGTTAGCATTCTTAAACGGCTCACTTATCCTCGTAACCGACTCGATGATATCAAGTCCGCTCAAAAGATCGATGTCGACCTTTGTTGTGTCACCGATAAGTCCGATGACCTTTCTGAATTCGCCTTCGGAGATGTGTACGCGAAGACCCTGCGATTTAAACCAATCTACCAGATTGTTAAGTTGCTCCTCGCTTACTCCGGGTTTAATAACTGCGATCATTGTTTGTTACCTCTTTCCTACAAATACTACGATTGGGGAGTCTTTAATCAAAAAACCGCCCGGATGTGATCCGTGCGGCGTTTATCTTCAACAATATCGTCTATTTTTGCACAAATCACATCAAGCCTTGCTGTCTGCAAAGTAGCTAAAAAAGTAATATGTGCCAAAATAAAAGTTCTTGTTCATTTAAATTCTCTCCAAAAAACTACGGAAGTATTACATCACGTTTGAACATCAATGTCAACACTTTTTAACAGGTCATCCCAAAGAATCAACGACTTCCTGATACTCGTCCGGAAGATCAAGTTCAGGTACGTCTTTTATCTTATATGCAAGAGATGACGTTCCGTTCTTGACGCGGTCCAGCATGAGCGGGACTTCCTTGATCTTATCAACACAATACTTAGCGCTCTCACTGTCGCCTGCTTCGATATAAAGATTAGTGCTGACAAAGAGCATATCAAGGTAGTCGACATACTCATTGATATCATACTTATTTCTGTCGATCGCCTTGTTCTTATATTCGATCATCTTAAGCACATCGCCTTCCGAAAAGCTTGCTTTCGCCTTGGCTGAATAAGCAACAGATACAGAGTCGTTATTCTTGAGTATCTTATCCGCTATCTCGTTCATCTTCTCAGGCGTATCGGCTTTGCTCAAGAGCTTGATATGAGAAGCCGTATACCATGGGGCAATCTTCACCGCCTGTTCGTCTTTTCGAATATAGGAAAGGAATGAAGGGATCGCAAGGTAAAGACTTAACAAGACTACGCAGGAAGCGGCGATGTTAAAGTGTGTTTTCTTAAGCTCGAGCTTCTTGCCGTCATGATCGTAGAGCAGCACGAAAAAGATGATAAGGATCGATACGAACTGCATGTCAAAATCGAAAAGAAGATGAAGGACCATCAGAGCAATGGTCACCTTATATCTCATATCGACCTTAAGAAATCTCCTGACTGTTGCGTAGCAGATGAGGCCTGCAGGGATCCAGCCGATATCGATAAGGATCTGAAGAAGATCATTATGGACATGAACGACAGTATAAACACCTGTCTGGAAGGAAGTCTGGGAATAGAAATATCCCATATAACCAAGTCCCAGCGGATGCTTCAGTATCTGAGGAAGAACGTCCTTATAGTAGAGGAATCTTCCGACAAACGTGCTCGACGTAAATGAAGTCGTAAGAAATCTTCCGGCAGTTTCCTTGTTTCCCGTTACAAGAACGTAGACACCCGCAAGGATGATGACACCTGCTGCAAAAGCCAGAGCACCGATCTTAAACTTCTTGTTCTTCGATACGATCACGAAAACAATAAGGAACAGTATAAGAAGTACAAATACCGTTCGGCTTCCCGACAGGATGATACCTATGAGAAGTATCGGCGCACAGATAAGATCGAGTTTCTTCTGCTTATCCTTAAGGAGAAGAAGTGACAGAGAAATAAGAAGAAAGAGTGCAAACGTATTCGGATACTGGAAGAAACCTGCCAGACGTCCGCTTACGAGAAACATTCCTTCTTTCGGGAAAATGAGACCCAGTAAAAACGATGTGACCGTCATAACCGCGCCCGACAACGGAAGATACTTAAACGGGTCTTCGATCCGTTCAGAATTACGAAGAAGGATAAGGACAAGAGGGATCGGAAGAAACTTTGTAAATCCCAACAATGTCATTCCTTTATCGGTAGCCCACAGAGGGCTTATGAGGAACATAACGGGGATGATGACAGCTGTTAAGAACAGAACATCCTTAGGAAGAAAGAACTTCTTGTTGTCCTTCGCTTTAATGATTATAAACGCGAGAAGGACCACGGAAAGAATTCCCGCGGTCCACTCGTGAAATATTCCTAATGCAAAAGGCAATAATGCTATAAGGATTTCTGTCATCTAATCTTTCTTCTCTCAGTAAGGTTTAATTCCTGATGCTTCACAAAGACTAACAAATTCCTCACTCTTTGAGAAGCAGTCGATGACGCTTTCTCTTGTAGCGTTCTTGTCAAGGAGATCTACCCAATAAGCTAAACCTGCTTCATCAGGTGTTCTATCCATAAATGTCTTGTAAAGACGATCTACGAATTCAGTGTTGGACAAATTGTATCCCTTGAACTCTGCACTTGTGAAGAACAACAATGCAATATCCCTACCTGTAAGGCGGAAGTTAGCAAGTTCGCCACACCAGTACTTAAGTCCCTCATCATCAGGCTGACGATTAAGCGCACATGCATAAAGTCTCGTAACGAAAGCCTTAAGTTCTTCAGTAGGCTCTACTGTTGCGTCAGGCTTCGTATCACTACCTGAGTAGATACCGTACTCGGCACATGTATTAGCCCACTCAACTGAGAAGATAAATCCTCTTGCAACTTCTTCTCTAGATGCACCTGCATCGAGGAGACCTACCCAGTATTCCTTACCCTCCTTATCAGCCTCACGTCCAAAGAATGCGATATAGAGGATGTCAACAAACTGACTGTTAGTGAGTTTCTTATCCTTCAGCTCTTTCGAGAAGAGGAATTCTTTCGCAACATCAGCACCCGTGCATTCGAATCTGGATACTCTGTCGATCCAGTACTTCTCGCCTGACGGATCGGATTCTCTTCCAAGAACGTCCTTATATAATCTCTTTACAAAATCATTGATAAGTTCGTTTCTAGGCTTTCTCGTTTTGCCGCTATTATTATCATTTCCGCCAGGATTATTATCGTTTCCGCCAGGATTATCATCGCCACCTGAAGGATTTGTTATTACATCGTCTTCCTTGAAGTGGATAGTAACTTCTTTTTTAGTAGAGAGCTTATCTGTTGCCTCACTATTCTGATTCTTAATGATCGCTACTTTATCCCAGTCGGCCTTGTAACCGTCATAGTAGATATCAGTAAATGATTCATTATTTGCAAAAGCTGTATCGTGGATCGTCTTGATGCTTCCCGGCATATTGATGCTCTTAAGGCTCTTACAGTTGCTGAATGACAGATATTCAATAGTTTCCAATGTATCAGGAAGCTTAACATCTGCGAGTGAATCGCTCATTGCAAGGCCAGGGCACTTGATGGTCTTTATACCGTCAGCAAACTCAGCATTCTTAACTGCTTTTGCATCAGCAAAATGGAATGCGACATTGTCGTAGCATTTAGGAACAACAAGATCCTCTTTATCATATGTTCCGAGATCGATACGTGCATATTCCGCATAATTCGAGCCTATTTCAGGCATCTTGTTATCCACATGATTAAGGCCTAAAAAGATATATTTATTCTCGCCGAAGCTGACCTTGTTGACATTAGTCAGGAACGGAAGATAGACGTTACCGTCAAATCCGGCACTGACTTCAATATCCATTTGCTTATCGACCATCTCATAAGCGCCAAACTTAAGCTCGATCCAATCATCGATCTCAACCTCAGAAGCAAGACAGAGAGTTGAAGCTTCACTCAGTTTTTGTGTAAATCCAAGTGTTGTCGAAAAATCGAAATCATTTCTGTTCTCGCCAACGATAACATGCATGGCACCTTTATCGAGATACCACATAAAGCCAGGGATAGAGGATCCCATCGGACAATATCCGCTGTCACCTACAGGGACCTCATCACTTCTGGTCTTAACAGGAAGGATGACGTTTGTAGAATCTTTTAAACAATGAACTGTGATCTCATGATCTGTGAGAATACCTTCAAGGGTTGCATATACGGCAGTCTGTCCGTCAGGATTTGTTGTAAAATCAAATTCCATCTTCTTTATCTTATTCCATTCATCCTGAGTTCCGTTAAAGTAGATATCAGTTATCTTAGAACCAATGAAAGCATCCGGCTTGATCTCCTTGACGGAGTTAGGCATCTCCAACTCCTGAAGACTCTTGGTATTCATGAATGCACTGTATTCGATGATCGAAACAGTTTCAGGTATATTAACGGTCGTAAGCGCCGTATCTCCCAAAAAAGCATAGTTATCGATATTATCGAGTCCGTTAGGAAGAACTATTTCCTGAATCTTATCACTATTATTTATCCTGAGATCAACTTTGGCATAACTCTCAGGAACAAAGACCAGCCTGCTGTCGATCTTTTGGAATTCAAGAGTCAGATCACTGCTGTCGTTGCGCTTGATCTCCGGAAGAGTGATATAGTCATTCGATTCTCTTGTAGAATAATTACGGAAAACAGCATAGAAAGGACTTACCGTATCAACCTTGAGATATCTCAGTGCATCGACCTCTTCCATGAAGAATACGCCTCTCATACTCTGACCGAATTCAAAATCATATGTGGTACTTGTCATCGGATCAAAATAGATAAGAGGTCTCTCTTCTGTTCCGCCATAATCAAGATAAACATATTTTTCATCAGGACATGTTACATAAGATCCGAGAAAACACTCGTTAAACGTCGGGATTGCTTGTTCTAAAGACACCTGTTCCGAACGATATTGGGATTCTACAGGAGAAAAATTGACCTTCATACAGATCGGCGTATCGTTGTAGTATTCAAAATCTAAACCTGCACGAGAATATCCGCTTGTATCACCATAGTCATACTCCACTCCGGAAGGACAATAACCCGTATTCATCGGGTCAGTATCTGCGTTCACTGAGGCGAACATCGACATGACCATAGTCGAAGCTAACAAGACGCTCGTCGCCTTCTGAAATTTGTTCATAAGCACCTCCATTCATACACATCAAAATAAAATGACATTATATATTTTAAAGGGCAGACGAACTATTATCAATCATCCGAAAGGATGAAAATCAAAATTTGATCACAGCTTTGAACGTGTTGCCTTCCATGGATATTTCGAGCTTATGACCGGCTGCCTCAAGAGAGCTTTCCGCGATTGCAAGACCCAGACCGGTTCCTTCTATCGAACCTCTCTCAGAAGTTCCCTTAACAAATGGATCCTTGATATGCTTGAGGTCAGTTATCTTCTCGTCAGTCAGATCAGTTATCGCAAGCTCTTGGGCATCGATAGAGATATCAACCGCACTGCCTTCCCTGGCGAACTTCGCAGCATTTCCGAGCAGATTCCTGAGCGCCTGTCTCATGAGGTTCTCATCGGTCTTCACCTTAACATTATCGCCTTTGACAGTGATCTTGATATCATTCTTCTTGAAAAGTTCCGATATCTTCTCGATCTCATTTTCGACAATACTCTTGATCATGATCTCCTTCATCACGACATTGACCGCGCCTGTCTCACTTTTCGAGAAGTCAAGGATGCTCTCTATCATATGATTCATCGCCTGAGTATTCTCACGTATCTTCGCGGAATAATATGAGCGTTTGTCGGAATTGATATTTTCCTCAAGATTCTCTGCATATGCCGATATCGCAGCAAGAGGCGTCTTGAGATCATGTGCCATGTTATTGGTCACGTTCTTTCTGTATTCAACGATCTCGTAAACTGACTTACGGCTTAAATACTTGATATATGAAATTACAAGAGCAAGAACACCTGCGAGCAGGAACCAAAAGATAAAGTTCAAGACAACGACTCTCGGAGCGCATTCGAAAAAGCTCTCATATTCCGGTGTAGCGATCCACAAAGTCCACTCGTCGAATGTTATATCTTCATCGTCTTCCGACTTGTTCATATCTTCGATCCTAAGAGTACGCGTACCATCTGTTATCTTCGAGACATCAGCTGCCGTCAGCATATTCTCCGGCTCATAGAAAACTACCATCGTACTCTTACCAACCTCACGGGAGTCGCTCAGCAGATAATCCGAGAAAAACATGTAGCCGCCATCTGAAGCATCTCCGGTTGTCGGGATCTCATCAGTAAGTTCCCATGTTTCTCTGATATACTCTCCTGTCTCGTCATCCCCACTAAATGCAAAAGTTACCGGTATGAATTTCAGATCGTCATAATCAACATAAATATCTGTTATCGGACAAAGCTTGTACGGATATCCCTGAACGTCATCAGGATCGTAAGCGATTTCCTGGAAATGCCAAAACGGATATCCGAGATCATTATCAACACTTTGTACTCTGTCAAGCCCGTTTAAAACTTTCAGATCAGCACTGCTAATCCTATCATTCGCATCAAAGCTTCTTCCCTCACCTTCACAACTGAAAGAAAGATCGGGTAGCGAAACATCACAACTCATGATCGTACTGTAATCTGTTGACATTCCCTGACGCCAGATAAGAAAGGCGTTCATCCCGTTAATATACTCAGGAGGTGTAACTACCTGATCTTCTACATGGAGTTCAGCGTAAATACCCGTTCTTTGAGCGGCCATTTGCATTTCTAACAAGAGATGTTGACGAGCCTTTTCGAGGTTCCACTTATATTCGGAAGTGTATCCGAACGTGTCGCAGTATCTATATGCGTCATAGTACTTTTCGCATTCTTCTTGAAGTGTCTTGATATAAGTATTCTCCAACTCTTCTTTATGCCTCTTTGCCTTAATATCAGTCAGCACATACAAATACGCGCCAAGAAGAGCGGTGATCACCCAAAAGATCGCTAATCTGATCAGAAATATCTTAATGAAAACGGGCTTTTTTATTGTCTTTTTCTTTCTCATATCCATTCCTCCGTCAGGTGATCTTATAACCTCCGCCGATCACCGTCTTAATGATGCTTCCCGCGGTTCCGAGCTTATGACGGATCTTCTTTACGTGACTGTCGACAACTCTGTCACTGCCGTCAAAACCCATACCCCATACGAGATCCAATAATCTCTGCCTTCCGAGAACGTGGCCTTTGTTTTCGAGAAGGACCTTAAGGAGGAAATATTCTTTAGGCGCAAGTTCGATCTCATTATCGTTTACGAACACCTGCATCCTGGATGGAAATACCTTAACGTCGCCTGCTGAGAGGACCTTGTCGGTATCAACCCTCTCACTCCTGTTAAGAAGCGCCAGGCACTTGGCATACAAGACCTTGAGAGAGAATGGCTTTACCATATACTCATCTGCTCCAAGCTCGTATCCTTTAAGGATATTGTCTTCCGTTCCGAGCGCGGTCAGGAACACGATCGGGCAATTGCTTCTCTCACGAAGCTTCTTGCAGATCATGAATCCGGAAGGCCCCGGAAGCATGATGTCCAGGATCACAAGATCGTAGGAATTATCCGTAACAGCTCTCATTCCATCTTCGCCGTTAGCAGCCGTATCTATCGTGAATACGCCTTCTCCCTTTTGCTCGAAAAAGTCCACAACAGCTTCTCTTATCTGAAACGAATCTTCAACGATCAGTAACCTTGCCATCAAATATCAACCTCCATGCTCAGATGATAAAAGCGCCGTGTGTCCTTTGTATGCCCAATGAGAAAAATATTTACTCAGATTATACCAAACACATCAGACTACAATTCCCCGCTTTTTCGATATAGAATAGTCTCAGGAGGTACAGAAAAGATGAGCATACCTAAAGATCCTGTAATGCTCTTGAGCTTCGTTAACACTCAGCTTCGCGATAATTACCCGTCACTTGAGGAATTCGCTTCATCCTACGGGATCTCCGCCAAGGAGATAGAAGACAAGCTTAAGGCTATAGACTATTCATATGACAAAGAAAACAATCGCTTCGTCTGAAGCGGTTGTTTTTTTGTAAGGAAATCTTGTTGAACTTCAAGATCTTATCCTTTACAATCATTGTGGCATTTAAAGTGTTTATAAAATTTATATATATAAGGAGACCATAGATTATGAGTCAAAAACCTGTAGTATTAATGGTCCTCGACGGTTACGGAATCACCGATCACGAAGAGGGCAATGCGATCAAGATGGCTAAAACACCTGTTATGGACAAGCTTATGGCTGAGTGCCCTTACCAGCTCGGTTATGCATCAGGTCTTTCCGTTGGACTTCCTGACGGTCAGATGGGTAACTCTGAGGTAGGTCACATGAACATCGGTTCAGGCCGTATCATCTACCAGGATCTTACACTTATCACTAAGTACATCGAAGACGGCGTTTTCTTCAAGAATGAGGAACTCCTCCGCGCTATCGAGAACTGCAAGAAGAACAATTCAGACCTCCACATCTGGGGTCTTCTCTCAGACGGCGGCGTACACAGCCACAACACACACCTCTACGCTATCATCGAGATGTGTAAGAAGAACGGTCTTGAGAACGTTTATGTTCACCCATTCTTCGACGGACGTGATACACCTCCTGCTTCCGGTAAGGATTACCTCCAGGCATTAGTTGACAAGATGAACGAGATCGGTTGCGGTAAGGTTGCTTCCATGTCCGGTCGTTACTACGCAATGGACAGAGATAACAACTGGGATCGTATCCAGAAGGCATACGACGCACTCGTACTCGGCGAAGGCGTTAGGGCTACTGACTGCGTAGAAGCTATGCAGAAGTCTTACGACGAAGGCGTAACAGATGAGTTCGTACTCCCTACAGTTATCACAGATGCTGACGGTAAGCCACTTTCAGTTGTTAAGCCTAACGACTCCGTTATCTTCTTCAACTTCCGTCCTGACCGTGCTCGTGAGATCACTAAGGCATTCTGCTTCACAGATGAGGATGTTGCAGCTCAGGATGGTAACGCAGATGATCCTAAGTGCATCAAGTTCCTTAAGAGAGCTAACGGATACATGCCTCTTACATATGTCTGCTTCAAGGACTACGACGAGACAATCCCTAACAAGTTCGTTGCTTTCAAGAAGGAAGAGATCACAAACACTCTCGGTGAGTACCTCGCTAAGAACGGCTTGAAGCAGCTCCGTCTTGCTGAGACAGAGAAGTATGCTCACGTAACATTCTTCTTCAACGGTGGTATCGAGGAGCCTAACAAGGACGAGGATCGTACACTTGTTAATTCACCTAAGGTTGCTACATATGACCTTAAGCCTGAGATGAGCGCTCCTGAGGTTTCTGAGAAGCTCGACGCAGCTATCACATCCGGTAACTATGACGTTATCATCATCAACTTCGCTAACCCTGACATGGTTGGTCATACAGGTGTTATCGAGGCAGCTGTTAAGGCTGTTGAGAGAATCGACCAGTGCGTAGGCGCTGCTGTTGAGGCAGTTAAGAAGGTTGATGGCGTTATGTTCATCTGTGCAGACCACGGTAACGCAGAGCAGATGATCAACTATGAGACAGGCGATCCGCACACAGCTCATACAACAAACCCTGTTCCATTCATCCTCGTTAACTACGATCCAGCTTACACACTTGCAGAAGGCGGAAGACTTTGCGATATCGCACCTACACTTCTCGAAGTTATGGGTCTCCCACAGCCTGCTGAGATGACAGGTAAGTCACTTCTCGTTAAGAAGTGATCTAAATCACGATTAAACTGCGGAGCATTCTCTCATTAGGGTGAATGCTCCGTTTTTTGTTGGTTTTATTTTGTTATACTTAAAATAAAAAAGGGCAAAATCGAAATGAAGTTTGATGAGAATGATCCAAAATATTTTGTGAGCAACAAATCAATGTTGATGAATTCAGAGACCCAGCAATTACTTTTCGAGCACAAAGAAAGAGCCAGAGAGCAATTAAATGCACTCGTAAACGACGCTAAGAATAAGTTTCTCGGTAATGACGATTCATATATTGATGAGGTCCTTCATCCTGAAAAGGTAAAACCAAAGGAAAAGGGTTCATTCAAGGGTCTCGTGCCACTACTTATCTTCGGAGTCGGAGTGATATCTGTGCTCATGATCGCCAAGACAAGAAACTTCATTGGTGTAATGGCAGCATTCTTCTCGATAATACTCGCTTTAGGAATCTATATTCTCGTAACAGGAAATGCAAAGGTCAAGACTTACTCAGGATATACATCTAACACTAAGGGTGGCGGCATATTCCTTATAATCCTTGGCATTCTTGGAATCACTCCTGCATTGATCGGAAACAGATTCGCACTGGGAAGCACTCCTTTGCTTCTCGGTATTCTTCTGTTCGGAGCGATCGGACTATATATGCTCGTAATGTTCATCATGTCTCTTCCTTTCATTCCTAGCAGATACAAAGTAACAGTAGATGCCTCATGTGTGGGATTCGCAAGATGGGTCGAATCAGAGGATAACAGAGAAGTTCTCTATACTTCACCGATCTTCGTTTACGAATATGAAGGCAGCGAATATGTAAGCCTTTATGATAATCCGATCAAGGGTTCAGCGGCTGATACATTGATGGGAAATAGTCAGATAACTATCGATCCTAAGTTTCCGAATGATATAAGACGAGGACGTCGTTCGACTGATTTTCAGGCTTTGCTCATTTCACTCCTTCTTCTTCTCATGGCAGGAGTGTTAGTATACTTCTTGTTCGCAAACAATCTGATATTGGATGAAGTTGATAACAACACTCAGAGCTTTTCATCAATCATATCCACACTGATGGATAAAAACACCTCTAACGATGAGAAAGCAGATAAGCTCGAGAGACTCATTTCAGGATCAGGAACAATAACCGATAAAAATATCGATAAGAAGTGTCCTAAGGGAAAGACATGGTATGTTGAGGAAGTATATCTCGATGATGAAAAGATAGTGGCGGGAGAAAAAGAAATCATCCTGTACGTCAAGGATGACGACGCATTTGCTCCTTATACGATCAATGCGAATTCAAGCCACAGAGTAGCCGAATTGTACGAAAAGAACTTTTTCTTCTATACGATCGACGAAGAAGCATTAGCTAACGGTAAGCCTTACAAGATCGTGTTCTTCTCACGTAATGCTAAGACATACACCTACGAAGGCGATCATACGGCTTATGTGAAATGATCTTATGACTTGATCCTCCAGGTCTTTGGTGCAAGCTTAAAGACCAATTTACGCATGAAGAAGAGGAATGCTGCCGAAAGGACCGTAAGTATTCCTGCAAGAACAGCAGAATGAGCAGGTACCCATATGATTATCGTTAAGATCGTTCCTATGATGATCCTAACGACTGCATATAATCCGCTCTTTACTTTTACTGTTGTCGTAAATGGCTGGAAAAGATAATACAGCACGAGCCAGCTGCTTGAGTAGATAAGTGTGATCAGCATAGGGATGAGAAGTGTCACAAGATAATGTAACGGATAATCCTGCCCGCCTGTGAAAAACAGGATAAGATCAGCGAATAATCCACAAGCAATACCAGGGCCGATATTGATCTTCAATAGTTGCTTTATCCTGATGTCGAATAACTTGATTATCTTTTCAGGTTGCTTGAAAAAACTGAATGTCATCAGACTGTTATCACAGTTGATGTACATTGCCTGTGTGCACTTAAACGAATTGTCAGCTAATGAGATCGGTACTAGTAATCCCAGAAGATGGAACTGAACCGCCCATCTTAAGAATTCACCAAGAGTCGAAGTCGCAGACATGAAAGCCGGATTCTTAATGCGTTCGTAGATCGTTAATCCAAAGATAATCGCAATGATCAAAGTGAATATGAAAGGCTTTAACATGAGCATGCTCCTGTGTCTCCTGACAAACAGAGCATTAAGATATTCGAATCCTTTTTTGTCGCCCTTTACCGTACCTGCAGCACTTATCTTCTTAAAGTTCTTAGTGGTATCAGGTTCCCTATATTTCTCGATCTCTTCTCTTGCGATATTGTCGTGCAAAGCTCTTCTGTGGATAAACGGATCGAGATTCTTGAGTTCAAAGAATCCCCAAACTCCAAGCAGCATAAGAACTGAAACAACAGCAAGAATGATCGGGAACGGAATGATCATTCCTCCGATAACGAAAATCACTACCAACGGGCACAAAAGGATAACGCCGATAACCCTGATCAAGAATGCAACGTAACTATTCTTAAGTGACTTATTCCTTTTCCTTTTCAGCTTGTAACCGAATGCCTGAACACCTGTACCAAATAACTTGATGAATACAGCGAGCACAGGTATGAAAAGACAGAGCCAGATAGGTGCTCCGCAGATAAGTCCGATAACACCTGCGATAAGATAACCGATCACGAGCTTAATGATGTCATAGATGAACAACGTATTATTGAGTTTTCGAGCATTCATCCTGAGCATGAATACGAGATATTCCTTCTCTGTAGAACATCTGAATACAGAGCGATTGACAAGGACTCCGCCTAAGGCATACACAAGGAAGAGAAACAGTGCGATATCCGCATATAGAACAGCTCCTGACATTTCTGTTTCCAGCCCAAGTCCCATATACTCCGACTTAAGAAGGAACGTGATAAGATAGATCGCTCCCAGTCCTGCGATCTTACCTATGAAAAGAAGGAAGATCTCCTTAATTATACGGAAGAACCAGTAAACGAACTTAAGCTCTTTGGTGGCATATAATCTGTCAGGAATAAGCGAGCCGATCAGAGGAGTTTTTTTCAATGCGAAGACAAGGCCGTTATAGCCTACGATACTCCTTAAGCTTATTACCTGAAGTAATGTATTCAGAAATTCTTTAATCATCGTCCTGATCCTTCAACGCAGCAATTATCTTGTCCTTAAAATCGCTATCATTCAGATCGCTTTTATCGATAGCTTCAAGCTTGCCATGATTAAGCAGGACTATCGCATCACAAAGGTCTAAGGCAACGTCCAGAAGATGCGTTGAAAAGATCGTGATCTTTCCCTGCTTCTGATTCCTTATGACATTCTTCATCTCTTCTGCGATGATAACGTCGAGTGTGGTCAAAGGTTCGTCGAGAAGAACAAGTCGAGGTGATGCGATGATGTTAAGCAGCATCTGCATCTTGTTCTTCGTGCCGTGTGAATAATCTTTAAGAAGTCTGTCTCTGTCATCTTCAGGGATCATCATATAATCGAAATATTCATCGATAGTCTTATCAGGTTTGATCTCCTCATGCACATCAATGAAAAACTTGAGGAACTCCCTTCCCGTCATAAACTCAGGAACAGTCGGAGTAGAAACGAGATAACCGATATCTTCAGGAAGAAGCGCGATCTCCTTTTCACCATCACGAAGAAAGTACGATCCGGAATTGATATCAATATCACCATTGATGCAGTTGAAGAATGTTGTCTTACCTGAGCCGTTACGTCCAAGAAGTCCGTATATCTTTCCCTCTTCGAAAACAAAATCGATATCCTTGAGCACCTGTTTGGAGCCATAGCTCTTAGCAAGGTGGCTTATTACAAATTCCATATGATCCTCCATGTCAGTTTTTCCGAAAAGATTATATCAGATTAGACTCGACTTATTTATGTTTCAATAATATAATCGGTTGGAATTATTTTCGAAAAGGAGCAGGCCCAAGATGACTAAGTTGTTGTTCTTTGATATAGACGGCACATTATTCGAGGAGAAATATCATTCCTTGCCGCCGACGGTCAAGCCGTCACTGATCAAAGCCAGAGAAAACGATTGCCGTATTTTCATCAATACGGGACGTACTTTGTGCAACATTGATTCTCACCTCAAAGAACTACCTATCGACGGTTGGAGCTTCGGCTGCGGAACAAGAGTCATCATTGAAGATGAGACGATCCGCGCGCTCGAGTATTCGCTCGAAGATTCTATCAAGCTTCTTGAGATATACAGGTCTCTTAAGATCCCTACAGTATATGAATGTGATACTGCTCTTTATTTCGATCCGAAAACTTCAGATCATCCAATGATCCCTGCTTTCAGAATATATGCAGAAGGCATGAAGATCGCTCGCGATATAAAGATCGGCGATGAGGAATTCAGAGCAGTTAAGATGTTCTGTTTTATCTATTCAGAAAAAGACCTCAACAATCTTTTAAGTACACTTAAGGAAGCAGGCTTTCCGTTCTATGCGATCGACCGCGGCAACAACGGATTCGAGATGGTTCCTGAAGGCTGTTCGAAAGCTCTCGGAATAGACATAATAAGAGAAAGATATGGCGCTTCACTTGAAGATTGTTATGTATTCGGCGACAGCAGAAATGATCTTTCTATGCTCACTCACGTGCCTAACAGCATATGCATGGGACATGCAACAGATGATGTAAAGAGCGTATGCAGATACGTTACTGATCTTCCTGAAAATGACGGCATAAAGAAAGCTCTTATCACATTAGATCTTATCGATTAAGCCAAACTTCCTGCGCCGTGTGGTTAATGATATTGATCAGGATGATCTGGATTATTATCATAACAATTCCGGTAATAATGAACACTGCAGTATTCTTCTTTCGGAATGAAAAGATATGCCTCTCGAAAAAGCCCGTCCAACCGAAGAAAATATCAACCGGAATAGCAAAAGTTATGCAATTCTCGATGTCGTAGAAGATCTGTTTCTTTAACGTCCAATCATCAAAGTTTCTTACAGCTAATCCTATAATGAAATAGGCCGCAATACACCAATATAATATCGCGATCAATATATGCCACCATACTCTTCGCCTAAATCCAGGCGGTGGCCACAGTGTCGGCTTTGGATGAAGGAGAGCGTACTTCATTTCATCAATATTCTTGTAACGATTTTTCGGATCCATCTGCGTTGCTTTCTTGGCAATATTCAGAAGATTCGGTTCATTTGTTATCTGCTCAATTATCTTTCCGAGTGCATATATATCAGTTCTCGGATCGGACTGGGAAAAACCGTACTGTTCAGGTGCTGCGTAATCGTAAGTTCCAAGAAGCGTAGTATCCCTGTCCTGACCTCGCTTATAGACTTTTGCAATATCGTAATCAATGATCTTCGCTATACCGTCATTCGTTATGATTATATTCTGAGGTTTAAGATCCCTGTGGATGATCGGACGTGATGCGATATGCAGGAAGTGAAGTCCGTCGCAGATCTGTACGAGGATATCTCTTTTTTTCTCTTCGCTGAGCACATTCTTCAAGAGAAGATCATGAAAAGTTTCTCCGCTTATATATTCCTCAAAAACGTATAATCTACCATCCCTCTCCTCGTAATCACAGATACGAACAACATGCTCGTTCTTGAACCTTCTTAAGTATTCGAAAACAGGGATCTCATAGTGATCGAGTATCTTAAGATAGCACACGACACCACTGGCCTCGTCACGGACGAGGTAATGCTCGTCGGAGAATTTCTCCATCACTTTGTAACGTTCGATAATGCCCATATGTCGATTATACAACGTCAATGTTAATAATCCTTGAACAATTAAAAAAGTGTGCTGACAGCACACCAATTGACTATTTCCATTCATTAAACTTTTCTTATCAGTTAATGAACAATACATTTTCTATTTTGTGGGGAGGTGAATTTATGGAACAGATCGAGAAAAAGATTAAAACTTTAAATCTTGTTGCTATGATCTTAGGTCTATCCGGAGCAGGAGCATTGGTATTATCCATTTTTACAGATGCATACTCGATTAAAACAGGACTCGGTAATATTTCTGTCAGCATGACATCCTATATGAGCGGTTTAATCGGATTCATTTTCTTGGTAGCGGGATGCAGTATTGCATTTTCACTTCTGAAACTTGCTGTTCCTGAAATAATTACTGGATCAGTAACTACACTTCTTGCTTTATTCATGTGTTGGCATATAAAGAGTAAAGAAGGAAATGGACTTGTCCGATTAAATATCAGTTTTGGACCAGGAGCGTTTTTGTTCGTATTGGGAGCAGGCGTTATCCTCGCTTCAGGAATCCTCTATGCAGTATCAAAGAGTAATGCTTCTAAAGCAGGTATCGTTGACGAAAACGAGGCAAAGAGAAAGAAGATCGGAAAGATCATAGGCATCTGTGTAGGCGCGTTGGCTGCATTATGCATTGTTGTAGTGCTTTTATCTGCAGTGAACAAGAGCAATCAGAAGAAAGAAGCAAAGAATACTGTTCAAGCATTCATGAAAGCAGCTATTGAATATGACGTTGATTCAATGGAGAAATATCTTGCTTCAGACGTAAAAGATAAGAATGGTCTTATGGAAGCATATACTCCTGATATCATGAGCAACGCATACCTGACAGCATTCGGAATGACACTCGATGATCTGAGCGATGAAGATAAAGCAACAATAACCGAGACATCAGTTTATTTCGGTAAGAGTTATCTAAAGAAATGTAATGTCGAAGACGTAACTGTTAACGATGACGGAACTTATACGGTAAAGGTCCCTGCAACAATTATCGATATGAGTAATACAGATAAACAGATTCAAAACGCTGCTGAGGATATCACTGCCAAATTAACTGAAGAGAAAGCAGCTGAGATCTATAAGATCTATCTCAACTACCCTACTGACGAAGCAAACAAGATGCTCATGAACATGCTCATGCCAGATTTCTGTTCGATCCTGAATGATGCGATCAGTAGTTCAACTGAGAAAGAAACAGAGTTTACCATCGTTGTCAGCAAGATAGATGGTGAATACAAAATACCAGAACTTGATTACAAGGATTGATAGGAAATGGAAGAAAGAAATGATCTTTTGAAAAGACTTCAGAACTCTAAAGATCTGGCTGAGTTGTCAAACTATATATGCAATATCGACGGCAGCAGTTCTGATTCATTAAGTGAACACTTAAAACAGTTGATGAAGGAAAAGAACATCAACGCATCTGAGCTTATTAAAAGAAGTCGAATCGAAAGAACATATTGTTACCAGATTCTAAACGGTCGCAAGAAACAGGGGCGAGACAAGATCATCGCAATAGCTCTTGCACTAAGTCTAAGTGTTGATGAAACACAAAGAGTTTTACGAATAGCTAAAGAAGGAGATCTTTACGCCAAAGACAAGAGAGATTGTATATTGATATTTGCATTGAATCACAAATACAATCTGCTCGACACCAATCAACTCCTGACTCATTATGATGAAGAAGAACTAAGATAACCCGCTTAAATAAATACTCCTCGGAATGATCAAATATTCCGGGGAGTATTTTCGATGTTATAATCAAGGTAAATGAATAAGGGGGGCATCATCATGAAGGAAACGGGCGATCTTTTATCCAGGCTTAATAATACCAAAGATGACAAAGCTCTCGATAACTATATCGGTGAGATCAACGGCAAGTATAAGCTGAGGTTCTATGAGTATTTAAGTGTCCTGATGAGAGAACGCAACTTGACATCAACCGATCTCATAAGTGCAAGTAAGATCGATCGTTCCTATTGGTATCAGATAGAGAAAGGCGACAAGACCCCCGGCCGCGAGAAGGTCATTATGATTGCTTTGGGGCTTAAGGCAAGTCTTGAAGAGACACAGAAGATGTTGGGCCTTGCCGGACAGAATCAGCTCTATTCCAAGGATGTCAGAGACAGCCTTATCATTTACGCTATCAACAAGAATATGACCATAATGGATGCTAATGCCATGCTCAATAAGTATGGAGTTGCTGAACTTAAATAATTGACATATCGATACTCCGTGCTACAATTGGGAACGATTCCCAAATTTGAGATGAGTAGTGATATGAGTTATCAGACAAAACAGAAAGAAATACTGCTGGATTACTTAAGGTCCGTCGAAGGTAAGCACCTGACGGCCGGTGATGTGTGCGAGTATTTCAAGAGCATGGGACTTCCCATAGGTAAATCCACTGTCTATAGACGACTCGAGAATCTGGTGTCAGAAGGCATCGTCAAAAAGTATACCGTTGACGGTTCCGGCAGTGCCTGCTTCGAATATGTCGGCGAGGATAAACATGTATCACACGAGTCTTGTTATCACCTTAAATGTGAGAAGTGCGGTAAGCTCTTTCACCTGCACTGTGAAGAGATAGAAGCCCTTACTCTTCACATCGGAAAAGAGCATGATTTTGTGATCGATCCTATCAGGACCGTCTTCTACGGCCTGTGTAAAGACTGCAGATGAGGATAGCGATGAGCGAGAACAGGAAAAGACAACTGATAGCTGTGATCCTTGGTATTACGATGTTTGTAACATTGTTATACTCTTCTTTGTTTGTCGCAAAAGAGCTGGATCACGACTGTGAGGGCGAACATTGCTCGATCTGTCTTAGCATCGAACTCTGTGTTGATCTTATGAAAGCTGCATGCGGTGCAGTTGTCATTTCTTTCGTTTTTTCGATGAGGTTCAAACCTGTAAATGACAGGGTGATACTTTTCGAAAAGAAGGAGATATATCTGTCTCCCGTTGATCTCAAGATAAGGATGAATAATTGATACTTGACAGACAACAAGGACCTTAGAGATCAGTCAGTTGGGAATCGCTCACATTATCTTTTTGGCTGTGGAAGTAGCTAACTCATTGATTACAAGGATCTTGTCACCCACACGCGCATCATCATAATCTTCAGGCTCAGCATGGACCACACATAAAGTCTTATCCATATCATCGACCTCGATCACCAGCCAAATGTGAGTCATTCTTGTATTTCTGCTAACAGATCCACTGGTAGCTCTGTCCTTTTTAAGAAGCGTTCCGGTTGCAACCAGATCTGCTCCGCTGGCCTGACTCTTCTTGATAAAACCGGCCCCAATAATTAATCCTCCGAATGGCACCAAGGCCAGACCTCCTAATTGTCTGAAGACCACTACCAAAACTCCAAGACCAATGATCACACCACCAATGATAAACAATGTCCTGGCTTCTTTTCTCAGATTTTTTACCAATGATGCTGCGGTCCTTCGTTCAGCATCATTCTGAGCCTGTCTGAAGTTAAGATTACCGGGTTCGATTATCCTGTACTCTCTGTATTCATCACTTAATCCCGCATAAACGTCATACAACATACCCTGCCTCCTATCCATTCCGTGTTATTAAACACATTGAAAATCTATCACAATTAACCACTGCTATCAATTAACCGAACGGCAGAATAGGACGTTCTTATTCTTCGTTTTCAAGTATGACTTGAATCGTTTCCGGGATATTCAACCTGTACTCGCTTATTAAATCAGGCAACATCTCGTATCCTATAAGTGACGGAGGTGATAGATATGAAAAAGAACATAGATATCCTTATTGCTAAGTGGAAAGCCGACATCATCAAAGAGAAAGAAGAATGGGAGAAGGAGCCCGGATGGCCTGCTAAACTGGTCGAAACAGAGTTTATCCTTGACGGGACAAAGTATGTCATAAGACCAGCAGATATCGGTCTGACGGATGATTGCTGGGATCAGGGACTCATGGAACACTTTCAAGGCACGATGAAAAAAGACCTTGAAGAATATGGTGCGACTGACATATACAACAGCGGTTTTATCGACTAGCCTCACATCATAAGTTGAGTCCTCCTCAACAGCACGTTTGCGGGATTATTATATCTTTTCATGCATTCTTTAGAATTCGTGATGACTTGAGGTCAAAAAATTTGACCTCAAGTTGGGGTGGCTCACGTTATCTTCCATATGCATTTACAGAACAGGGAATCTATATGCTGATGAGCGTGCTTAAAGGCGATCTGGCCACAAGCCAAAGCATAACACTTATCCGTCTATTCAAGTCGATGAAGGATTATCTTATCGAGAATCAGCCATTCCTAACACACAAAGACTACTTCGAACTTGTTGATAAAGTCGAAAAGAATACTCGGAAAATAGAGGCAATACAGGAGTCTATGGTTACAAAAGCGGATCTGTCAGACATCATGAAACTATTTGATCAAAGCTTGAGCAATGAAGAGATACTCATACTAAATGGTAAGCCTTTTAAAGCAGATGAAGCATATCAGAGGATCTACAAGAGTGCTAAGAGCAAGATAATAATCATCGACGATTATATCGGAACTAAAACACTTCACCACTTGGCCCATTCCAAGAAAAACATAAAGATCAAGATAATCAGTGACAATACGGCAAGACCAAAACTCAGACTTACCGAGTACAACGACTTCATTACAGAGAATCCCGGCAGATCAATATCATTGCGTCGATCTATGCATCGTGTGCATGACAGATATATTGTGTTGGATGAAGGAACAAAGGATATGAAAGTTTATCATTGCGGAACGTCCAGTAAAGACGCCGGCAAGAGAATAACGACCATAACAAGGATTATGGATATCGATGACTATAAGGTGATGATCAAAGCGATGTTAAAGAATCCGGTGCTTACTTTAAGATAAGAGTTGAGTCCTCCTCAACAGCACGTTGTTTGAAAAAATAGCCAAACAGAAATACCATATACTCAGATGCATGCACGAATACTTATAAGGAGCATTTATATGGGAAAGACAATAGGCAACAACATAAAGATATACCGCAAGAACAAGGGATTTACACAAGAAGAACTCGCAGATCTTTTAAGCGTTACTCCACAGGCAGTAAGTAAGTGGGAATCAGGATCGGGACTTCCTGATACGTCAATGCTGATCCCGATCGCTCAGATCTTGGGAGTAAGCACAGATGCACTTCTGGGTTATGATTCACTTTCAGAGAACGAAGAGATAATCTCTCGCGTAAGAGAAACTATGCAGAACATTGGTAAGAGCGAAGAAGGCAGAGCCGAGAAGTCTCTCAAGATCGCCGAATACCTCATGACCGAGACAACTCTTAATCCAGGATGCTTCGAGATAATCAGAGACTATGTCGATCAGACCGCTAACCTCAGTATGTATGCTGATCCTGTTCTCGAAAACTGTTTCCCTGATGAGACAGAGCGTATCGGAAAGATCTATAAAGATGCGATCCGTAAAGGTGCTTATCTGATTGGTCACTGCAACGACAGACTGCTCGTTGAAAAGACTCATTACGCTATCGCTTGGATCTATATCCACATGAAAGATTTCGACAATGCAAGAGCACATATCGATGTCCTCCCAAGCATCAACACAGGCAGGGTAAAAGAGCGACTCAATATGGAACTTACTTTTTTCGAAAGCGGATTCGAAAAGATGAAACTGAGTTTTTCCGACTATTCAGTCATGCTGTTTGAACTGATAGCTAGTTCAATATGTTCCATTGCTGAGAATTTTGCCTGGTGGGGCGAGAAAGATGAAGCACTCGAAATATGCGACTGGTGCGAGAACATCCTCAAGACATATGCATCAAGAAAAGAAGCGATCAACATGACTCACTACCTGAGAGTTAGAAGAAGCCTTGCTTTCTTTAAACTCGTTGCTGTGAAGAAATCAGGCGACGATCAGGGTGCTATCGATCTGTACAACAAGATCATAGAAGATATCAATAAGGAAGATCTTACTGATGAACAGAAGAAGACAATGATAGATCTTTTAAACAACGATATCGCACATTACGGAAAATACGCCTGAATAATAACCATTGACCCTACGATCTTGCCGTGAATGACTTAGCTTATTGACGGCAAGATTACGCTTAGGATCATAATTACTACTAATGCTAAACAGCTCAATATGATGTTGATCAGAGCCCATACGCTCTTGCGATTGAGTATTTTCGCAACGATAGCCGTAGCCAGGAAGAGTGGTCCGAAATAAACAAACAGCATTGCTGAATATGATAAGCTGGCCTCGACCGTCAGATTAACAGCACCCATGTTTATATAAGTTACTACACTCCAGAAAACGCAAAAAGCAAACAGCAACACGCTAGATACTATACAAAGTACCAATGAAGTTATTCGCTTGCCCTTGGATATGCCGGTATTTACTACTCCCGGCTGAGCGATATATTCATCATAATCAAACGTATACGGATTGTTTGGAATATTAACTCCTGAATGATTCTCTTTATTCTGTTCCATTCTGCCTGCCCTCTTATTCACTCCTAAATGCCCTAACATTTGCAATATCATTATACTATTTTTCCGCATATTATTATCCAAGAGCTAACAGATTTGTTAATATATATTTAGGTTTTGAAGGGGGGAAAGAAAATGGCTGAGAACAAAAAACTCATTAGAAGCATAAATGTTACAAGTACGGATATCAGTTGTCCTGGGTGCGGTGCTACGAACATTCAGTTCGATCCTGCTACCACTACTTTATCATGTCCTTTCTGTGGTCAGTCATCACCGCTCCCGACACCACAGACCGGTGCGATCGCCAACGAACTTGATTTCAACTCAGCTTTGCAACGTGCAAATGTGGAGTGGGGCAAAACGAAGAAACTTATCGTGTGTTCAAACTGCGGCGGCGAGTCGCTCTACGATTCTGAGCAGGTCACAGGCTTCTGTCCTTTCTGTGGTTCTTCAAGCGTTACTCCGGCGGCTGATACTAATCAGATCATGGAACCGAATGCCGTCATTCCATTTTCAGTCAGCAGGGACCAATTGCAGGATCTTTTCATTAACTTTTTGCATAAGAAATCTCTGGTTAACAAGAAAGTCTTTAATTGTAAACTGGAACAGATCGTCGGCATATATCTTCCTTTCTGGACATACGATACTTTCACCGCTTCGTATTATAACGCAATCCGTTACAATGGTGTGGGCAATAACCTTGACGAGGTCAACGGAGACTGGTACGAAAACATTGATGATGTCTTGATCTTTGCTTCTGACAGGGTTCGTCATCCGTTCATAAAAAATATTTTGGACTATGACTGCGCGACAGCTGTCCCTTATTCGGCCGAATATCTTGCAGGTATTCCTGCCGAACGATATACGCTTGGACTAAATAGTGGTTGGGAGCAGGCCAAGAATAAGATAAAGGAAAAGTTGAAGAAAGATGTGCATCGTTATAACCGCAATCTTAGAGTCACGGATATCGAAACATTTTATTACAACGTAAAATTCAGATGTCTTTTGGCTCCGATGTATCTTGCAAAATACAGATACGGCAAAGATACTTTCCTTGTAGCCATCAATGGACAGACGGGTAAGACTTACTGTGATGCACCTACGATACTCAAGAAGATAATAGGTCTGACGGTATTAGGTGTTTTTGTTGCTTCTGCTATCGAAGTCGCAGCCATACTCTTGTATGCTATGTATTTCAGATGATCTTTCTTATTGAAGTGATCGCCAGCGGCAGATACATGAATAAAAGGTTGAGTCTTTGCCACAGTCCTTCGTTATTGACAAATGAATCCTTGAATTCAGGCTTGTCCGACATTACGAACAGCGTGAAGAAAACGAGTGCTGCGACAAAACTGATCACGCTTATGATTCCCATGGTCTTATCCTGACCTTTGAACGACAGGATCGATATAAGCAACGGAACAAATAGGAACAGCATAAATCCGATGACTGATCCTGCTCCATGGATCTTTGAAGCAAGCGTAACGACATCCTTTGATTCGTTGACGCTAAAGAAGCAGGTTAGCACACACGAACCAATGGCAAAGGCTGCAACAAATATGATGAGCGTGATCGTGATCCCACCTGATATCTCATGATAAAGCTTGTAGATCGCAGGGATCGCAAGAAGGAATAGAATACCTTCAACCAGCATCCATATATTAAACGGGATCCTGACCGGACTAGCCGGATTTCCGAGTGCGCTAATGGACATTTTAAGATTGCTGTACTCGCTGTAAAAGAGCGAGAGGATAAATGATATAAGCAGGTCTCCTGCCATCGCGATAAGTAGAAATATCCATCCGAAAGAATTTAAACGTTCCATATCTATCCTCAACCCGTTTTCCAAGATTATACCATTTCTTCGCAATAATTAAGGCGGTTCGATTGAACCGCCCTACTTCTATTACCAACCCAGATCCATCAACCAGTTGTTCAAACTTCTTTCTCTGGTCTTCTCATCCGCATTCGGATCACTTTGGAATTCGCCCTTGATGTTTCCGTCAACGATGAAGAGAACTCTCGTGCACTTTGACGCAACCTTCGCATCGTGCGTAACCATTATGATCGTAGTTCCTTCGTTATTGAGCTTGACGAGCTCATCCATGACCTCATTCGAAGAAGTTCTGTTCAAAGCTCCTGTGGGCTCATCTGCAAAGAGGATCGCAGGAGAGTTGATCATACCTCTGCAGATGCATGCCCTCTGGAGCTGTCCGCCCGATACCTCATTGATATCGTTATCGGCCACATCGATTATTCCGAGTTTCCTCATCAGTTCTTCACCCTTTTTGATCTTCTCGTCACGGGTACCGCCGTTTTTACTCTCGAAAGCAGGAAGGAGAATATTATCGAGGATCGTAAGGTTCTTCATCATATACATCTGCTGGAAGATGAATCCCATCTTTTCCAGACGCATCTCAGCAAGCTCATTGCCTCTCATTTTCGAGATGTCCTTGTCTCCGAATCTGACAAGGCCGCTTGTAGGCTGATCCATACCGGAGATGGAGTAAAGGAGCGTCGATTTACCTGAACCTGATGGTCCCATGATCGCCACCATCTCGCCCTCGTCGACCTTAAGGTTAACGTTCTTCAGTACGTTGATCTGTCTTTTATCTACAACATATGTCTTGCAAAGATCTTTAATTTCCATTACTGTAGCCATTTTGTTTTTTCTCCTTTTCGAAAACATTATTCAATACTTGCCGTATCCTTACACTGGATCTTCTTGGTGTAAAGAGCAGTGATGAAAGCAGTGATGACAGTTGTCGCAAGAACGATCGCCGGGTATGTCATAAAGCTTCCTAAGAGGTCATATTTATAATCGATCTCAGATGCACCCATCATTCCGAATATCGGGCTGATAGTAAGATTTGTTATCGGGATCGAGAGGCCCGCTGCGATGATCATTGAGATAAATGCAACGATCAGGAATCTGAATACATGCCACCTTATTACAACGGAATCCTTAAAACCGACTGCCTTGGTTATGGCGATCTCATTCTTCTCATCTGATATGAACGATCTTTCCATAAGGACTGTGATGAGGATGACAACGAACATCACGATCAGAAGGAGCAGTTTAGCAACCGCATTCATTATGTCGTATACCTTTACGCAATCTCTGCAGTATTCCGCTGCATTCATGATCTTGTCATTTCCTGACATGTCCTTCATCTTTTGAATTCTCTCATCGATCGTTTTCTGATTGGGATCATCAGTGAAAGTGAACTTATACTGCATGATCGATTTAAGGTGCGAGAAGTCAGTCGGAACATCATTGCGAAGGAGAATGATCTGACCAAGATCGTTCATCGACTGGAACTTAGCCGTGATCAGCATCTCTTCAGGTCCGTTGCCGAAATCCACCATCACGCTGTCACCAATGTTGGCTCCTGCGATCTCCGTGAACTGTTCTGTTATGGCGATCTCGTTTTTGTTAGCAGGAGCAACACCCTCGCTAAATCTGAAGTCATCCATCGTACTGTTCAGATCCTGCTCGAAAGCGTAGCTATAGCTCTCGCCTTCATACACGACCTCATATGTGTAGATCAAAGCAACACTTCCGGTACAAGGCATTCCGGCATCAGTATATTCCTTCGCCATCTCATCAACGTGTTCCTTTAATGCAGCACTGTCTTTCTCATTCATATAAGTCATGACATCTGCTGTATCAGTTACATATACGTCAGCTTCTGTTCCGAAAAGATACAGCAGCTTATCACTGTTCATAGTATTTGTCGTGTTAACGATGACCAGTACAAGAAGTGTACAAAGTGAGAAAGTGATTATTACCGTTACAAATCTTTTCGGACTGCTTAAGATATCATTAATAGCCAGGAAAAGTGACGGACGGACTTTGCTTCTTGAGATCCTGATACCGCCCTTCTTCTTGAATCTCTCACCTGTCTGACCGGATCTTATCGCATCGATCGGAGTAAGCTTCTTGACCTTGCCCGTGAGCAGATAAGCCAGAAGGATTACCATAGCCATTACACAAACCGAACCGATCACATTCCATACGATACCAAGTTCAGATCCAAGGATCATATCACCGCTGACTGAATCCAAAAGGAGCTTACCGAACGTGATACTGATAAAAAGACCAACCAGGGATCCGACAACTGAGATCACTGCATACTTCGCAAGATAGAGTGATCTTATTTTCTTATTCCTTATACCGATAGCCTTCATGACACCGATCTCACGGAAGTCATCACTGATTGAGAAGTTGATCGTAAAGCGAAGTACCAGGAATGATACGATCATGAGACATACGCTT
>JAGCGE010000033.1 GCA_017649745.1 Clostridiales bacterium
CATCTGAGGATTGGTTATGGGATCCTTTCGATTTCGAAGTAGGTATTATAAGGGAATACAATAATCTAGTAGTTAACGGAACCATAACCCTTGAAGTTGTCGGCAGTAGAAAGATTTGCATACCGGTGTTTGATATTTCAATGTCTTCTCTTGGAGCAAGTATGACTATGAGCTGGTCTGGAACACCCAATAAAAACTATGAACTTTTATCGGGAAAAAACAAATTCCCTGATATTAAGATCAAGAACGGTTCTTCAACATTCACCTTTAAGGGTAATGGTATTGTAACAGTTATTTACAGAGGAGGTAGTTTGTAAATGTACACGATGTATGCGGATGGTCAATTGTTATATTCTCCGGATTTCGTTGATGAAAACTTAATAGTTTTGAGTCCTTATTACGAAAAAGAGGCGAATGAAAACGGATCCTGTCAGTTTGATATTTTAAAAGACAATCCGTATTATTCGAAGTTAAAAGAACTAAAAACTCTAATAACTGTTAAGGACGATGATGAAGAAGTGTGGCGTGGTAGAATATTAAACACTTCTAACGATTTCGATAATAGGAAGACAGTGTATTGTGAAGGTACATTGTCTTTCTTTGTCGATTCGATAATGAGGCCGTATTCCTATCATTCAAAAACAGTAGTAGAAATGTTACAAATTCTTATTAGTAATCATAATTCTCAGGTAGAAGATTGGAAAAAATTTTCTATAGGTACCATAGATATTGAAGATTTGTATGGACCAAGAGATTGGGAATCTGAAGATTACGTTAAGAGTAAGGATCTGCTTAATAACATACTGAATGACTACGGGGGATATTTTATGATAGGATACAATGAAAAAGATGGTAATACATTTTCCTACGTAAATTCACCAGGTATATATTCTTCTCAGAGCATAGAGTTCGGAGAAAACTTGCTTGATGTTACCACAGAGGTTAATCCAGAAAACATATTTACGGTTTTAATTCCAATTTCTTATGATTCAGAGGGCAATATGATAACCGTTGCTCCAGTTAATGACGGAAAAGATTATATTGAATCAGCTTATGGTATAGAACGATATGGAAAGATCTATTCTTATTATGTGTTTGAAGAAGATATTTCTGATCCGAACATACTATTGGAAAAAGGACGTAAATACTTGGAAGATTGTCTTAAATCTGCAAGAAATATTACTATACAAGCTATTGATATTCATGCGTTACATCCGGACATTAAACGTGTGGATGTGTATGATCTAATAAAAGTTCATAGTGAACCGCATGATATTGACGAGTATGAAATGTGTACCAAGGTTAAGATAGATTTGGAAGATATTACTCAATCCGAGTATGTCATAGGTACTTTGCCAATGGATCTTGCTGATATTGTTTCAAAGCAAGACTCTGCAAAGAAAAAGTAATCGAAAGGAGATATTCTAATGTTAGTAGATAACAGAAAGACTAAAGATACCGCTATGGATATTTACCTTAACACTATAGCCACTCATGTTAAAGGAAAAGATATTCGTAATGCTATACATGATGGTATGCAGTTATCTTACAATGACTCATACGAATGGTATGATCAGGCAATCGGAACTGCGGAAACAGCTCATAGTAAAGCAACAGAAGCTCTTGAAGATTGTGCTGAGGCTAAAGCTCAAATGGATACTGCTTCTGCTAATGCTCAGGCTGCTATCACTGCCGCTAATACTGCTAATACCAGAGTAGCTGAATTAATAGAATCAGCCGAGGAGCATCCTGAAGATATTTGGTATATGGAAGTGAAAGATGCAAGATTGACTTATGACGCTTTGACTTATACAAATATGGGTGATGCTATTAGAGGACAGGCCAGTGAACTTTCTGGAAGGATCAATGCTATAGCAACACCTCAGCAGAGCGTTACTGTAACTCAAGACGCTAATGTTGAAGCATACAAAATCTGGGAGAATGCCAGTCCTTCAAGTGCTTTTGCAACTCAAGATATTACTGTTAACTATGATAGTTTTACTAATTTTAATCTTGCTGATGCTGCGGAATTTATATTTAAGTATAGGATTAATGCAAATGATGCTGGTAGTACTGTATATACAAGACTATCACCTCAAATCGATGGATCTGGAATTCTTCAAGAGCTTCAGTCTGTAACACCAGATACGTATGGATATACTCTTATACGTAGAAATGTAACTGTAACTAGAGGACAGAATAATGACTCTGTTATATTTACGGTTGACAATGCGGATCAGAGATACATGGTTGATATTTTCACTCTTGACGGGACTTCTCTTTCGATTACGGATGAAGGTATGGTGGGACAGACTCCTACATCAGAAGCAAATCTTCATGTAGTTCCGGTAGAGATATATGCTGTTGTTCATTCTGTTAGTGCCACACTTACAATGCCTAAAGATCCTGAAATCCTCGACGCAAGAGTTGGTGTTGACGGAATCACTTACAATAGTCTTGGCGATGCAATTCGTAATCAAGTAGCTCATTATATTGGCGACGCTGTCATTGAAGCTATCAACTCCAGTTATTAGGAGGTGATATTATGGCAGTTATTAATGACGAACGTCCGATAATTCATATTCAGCCTAGAGAAGATCTTCCAAAAACTACAAAAGATGCAAACTTTCTTGCATTCATGAGAGATCTTGGTTCGGCTATCAAGGCTAGAGCTGGATTACCTGCTAGAACGTCTAAAGACGATTTTGATAGTATTTCACACGCTCTTTGTGATGGTCATGGATATTTTCAACCGAATATTGGCACTGGCGAAGGTAATATATATCGTATGTATACGACATATTCAGTAGCTATGCTGCATGTTCATTGTTTCCTTGATAATAGCGGAGACTGGAGTGATACCTATGATCTTTTGGGCATAGCAAATGCTTCTAGGAACATAACAAAAAATGATATTCGAGCTGCAATTGAAACTGATAGCCTTGGTCGTAAGTACGTACGAGTTACTAATCTAACGTCTGAGAATATTGGTCTTCAATGGTGGAAAGCAACATCGCTTGGATCAACAGTTCCTGTATATTCATTTGTAATGCAAGGAACTAATCAATTCTTATATGCAAATGGCGGATCTGCACTTATGGGAGAATTACTAGACGATTATTTATCAGAAATAGTAGATAATACTCCGTCCTTGGCAGCTCAAGACTTTGCTTCAACTATCAGATCTCTTGATGGTGTAGTAGTTCCGCCTAGTGTAGTAATACCAACTATTGACTCTAATCTTGGTGACTATCTTACTGACATAGCTAATGCGATACGAGACAAAAAGGGTATTACTCCGCATGAAGGTAATGAGATCAATGCTCAAAACTTTGCTACGGAAGTAACAAATATTCCACAAGGAGGTGGTAGCTGATGGCAGTAACATTTAATGGTACAAGTTTGAATTCTATTATATTTAATAATACCACTTTAAATACTGTTACATTCAATGATACGACCGTATATACAGCAAACGCTAGTGTGGATATTTTGAAAACTAAGTCAATGCAGTCTGGTGTTAGTGTAGCCCCACCGCCATACAATGATGAAGGTTACAATGTTAACGAATCTCCACAGGAAAAGAGAACATTATATTCTATACCATCTGGTTTGGATCCGAATACTAGATACGATAAGATTATATTTCAGTGGGACAACAATGGTAGTGTTAATTCCTATGGCGAAATATCGGCTTATGTTGTAATAAACGGTATACGAAGGGATATATTCTCAGAAATTGACAAAAGTGGTAAATGTGAAATAGATATTTCTTCAATAGCCACACCGTCTACAATAGATTTCTTCGTGGTTGCAAGATCGCTATCAGCATACAGAGGTTATATTTCTAATTCTGTGTTAAATGTGTACAATCTTATGGCACACGCAGGTGGTAGTGAACCTGGTCCGGCTCCTTTATCTGGATTTACTTTAGATTCAGGAATAAGTGTAGCTCCACCACCATACGACGACAATGGTTATAATTACAACACACCGGCTAGTGAGGTAACCAATACCAAATCAATAACTATCGATGCTACCGGAAAAAGTTCTTTAACATTGGTATGGCACATTGATAATTCCAGCAATAATAACTACGGCATAATAAATGGTGCTTGGGGTATTAATAATAGTCTAAATAATTTATTCAGAGATACATATCAAGATTACCATTACGAAGATGATCATACTATAACGGTACCAATTTCTAGTTATTCCGGTAACATAACTTTAGACTTCGAGGTAACGGCTCAATCTGTTTCTCCTTACAGGGGTTGGAACAGTAGATCTGTTCTACGTGTTGATTCTATCACAATAGTATAAGAGAGGTGATATTTATGGAGATTTGGATTTCGAGCATTGTATCAATCGTTGTTGCTGTGCTTGCGTCTTCTGGTTTATGGACATTCTTGCAAAAAATTTCTGACAAAAAGGATGCGAAGACTAAGCTACTGTTGGGTTTAGCTCACGATCGTATAATGTTTCTCGGAATGAGTTATATAGAACGTGGACATATTACTCAAAGTGAATACGAGAACTTACATGATTATTTATATTCGCCGTATAAAGAAATGGGCGGGAATGGTTCAGCAACAAGAATCATGCAAGCTGTAGATCGATTAGAAATTAGAAACATGTAGGAGGTGATATTTATGCTACTTTCTAACAAAGTATATGACATTCTAGTATGGGTTGTTCAGGTTATTCTTCCTGCAGTGGGAACATTATATTTTACATTGTCACAGATTTGGGGACTTCCTTATGGCGAGCAGATTGTTGGTACTATTACTGCAGTAGCTACTTGTCTTGGAGCTATTCTCAAGATTAGCAATGCAAAGTATAAGAAAGATATTTCTGAACGGAACAATCATTTAAACGCAATTAAATAGGTCTAAAACAGTGGTCGGGTATTAACAATGTTACTCCTAAAGTTTTGTTATATTTGGTTTCCTGTGTATGAATGCGTTTCTCCTTTCGTGTCGAACGAAAAAAGTGCCACTGCCCTCGATATATTTGACCACTGTTTTTAGATAGGTACCTTGCGGTTAGTTCAGGCTAGCCGCTTGGTATCATTATATTTACAAGGTCTATTCTTTTTTCGCATGTTTTACAAGTGGTATTATGAGAAACTAATTAACATTTTTATTTTTGAAAGGAGAAAAAATTATGAGAAATATTGATTGGTTCAGCAAACTGAGTGAAAACAATATTCATTTTAAGTACAATGCTGTTTATGGCATAATTACTATCTCTGTAAATAATGACACTGATACGTTGTCATTTAGAGGAGAGGATAAAACCGTAGGCAAGAATTTTTTGTATAAAAGAGAGTATTATCTTCCACTGGTTAAGACTGATGAAGAATTATTAAAAATTATATCTGAAGAGAATGGAATAACTATTAAGTAACTCAATGGAACAGGCCAATATTTACAAGGTCTGTTCTTTTTTCGCAAGATTTACAACATGTATTATAGAATAAGAAAGGAGGTATTCAATATGAATACAATTTTAGATTTTTGTAAGAGCCTTCAAAACCCGTATGGTATTAAAGGAATCCACTTGAAAGACATTGATTATTTGGTAGGAGAAAAAGAATTTAAATCCGACAAATGTCAATGGATTACAAAGCTGGATGACGGATTATATTTTTCATGGGTTAGACGAGGAACCTTAAAGGAACAGGAATTGTTAGATCATGGATTTGAGATTATCCCGGACGAAATTCTTAACATGGAATGTAAAAGAGAAATTGTACAAAAAGTGTTTTAAAGAAATGCAGTCATTGCAATAATTGCAGTGGCTGTTTTTTTCTTCTTACCCCGCAATATTTACAGTATGTATTATAGAACGAAGAAAGGAGGTATTCTATATGAATACAATGTTAAAATTAAAACTCGCGAAACTTTTGGAGGAATGGCTTTTATCAGATTATATTGACGTGATAAAAACAGACCTACAATCGGACGGAGCTTATGTAACAGTATTTGTAAAGAAAGAACTTATGACGGACAAAGAGAAACTTAAAAAACGTATCTTGAAAAAGGTATTGGCTTAACCCCTACATGGGGTTTTGCTTTTCAAACAGAAAGGAGATAGAATGAGATTAAGAAGTCTTATATTAGCAAACAAACCATTGATACTCGCGTCTTTGGGTTTTGCGTCTTTTGTTATAAGTCATATTTTAACGGCAAAAGGAGCTATTAAGTACAAAGAGAAAAAAGATTCATACAATCGTGATATTTCATTAAAGGAAGAAATTAAGATAGGAGTACCCGCATATGCACCAGCAATTATGGCTGCTATAATAAGTGGAGGATTATTAGTAGCAGGAATACATGGATATTCAAAAGCATACGCTGGAGCTATGGCTGCTTATGCGGCTATTTCTTCCAAATACAAGGCTTATGTTGCGGCTACCGAGAAAGTAGTAAATGAAGACGAACTTAATGAAATTCATGATATTTTAAACAAAGACATTAAGAGACCGGAGAATGTGTCACCGGCGTCCATAGTAATATGTGACGATTTCTTGTCAGAACCTAGATATTCTGAAATAACATACGAAGAGTATCTAAACGCTAAAATAACAATAAACAAAGAGTTAACATCCTTTGATGAAGTTAATATTAATGTGTTATATTTGGCATTAGGTTTTGATCCTTTGTTAGTTCATGAAGATTTCGGTTGGAATGCTGAGTATCTTATAGCAACACAAGACGGTCACCCATGGATTAATATTGATTTGAAAGAAGTGAACGGCGTTCATAAACTGATATTCGTGTCAGAACCCATCATGGGCTACAGACTTTATGACAGGAGATATTGATATTCGCAAAAATTACAATTTGTATTATAGCAACAAACTATATTTTAGAAAGGAGAAACGAAGTATGGAAAAACAAAAAGTTTATGACGTACTAAATGAAACAGAAAGGAGGGAACAGTTAACCTTCGACAACAAAATAAGATTACTTGAACTTAAGGTCAAGGCTGATGAACAGAAAGTTGAAAGAATGAAACTTTTAGTAAACAATGGTGTTCAGTTGTTCACGACCGGAGTTGCAGTGATATTTTGTCTGTTGTCTGTAGGGGCGCTATGTTTCTATGAAGTTCATGGAGTATTGCCTATGACAGGAATTACAAAAGTATTCGTAGGACTTTGCGGTAAGATGTTTAGTTTGATTATTAAGTAAAAAATAAGAGAACCTTATGTAAAATAATTTACATGGGGTTTTCGCTTTCGAAAGGAGATTGATATTAATGCTAAGTTTTATAGCAAAGCATGGTTGTAAGATCTTAACAGCTAGTGGAATACTTGGATATTTAACTTCCACAGTATTGTCTGTTAGAGCTTATGAAAAAACAAAAGAAAGCATAAGAAAAAGAAAGGCGGAATTAGGAGTAGAGAAATTAAGTAAAAAAGAGGTTGTTAAAACTTGTTGGAAACATTGGGTATGGCCAGTATTGGCTTTTGCAACTAGCACGACTTGTATTATAGCTGCCGAGGTAAAGATATTTGAAGAGAAGGCAGCTCTTGCAGCAGCTTACAAAGTCAGTGAGGCGGCATATAACGAACTACGGGAACAAACACGAAAAGAAGTATCGGAAGAAAAATTCCAAGAAATCGAAAAAGCTGTTAACCAGAAAAAGGCAGAAGCTGTTATCAAAGCAAGGGAAGAAGAGACTCAAAAACCTGTTACTTTTGATAATTTACCTATTTACAATACTTCTGGTGGAAACGAGCTTTGGTTCTATGAAGGGATATTATTCCGGTCGTCCAAGAACTTCATAATCAGTAAGATTAACGAATTAAACTATAGGATGCGATATGAGAATTATATTCTCGAGAATGAATTACTATTTGATCTAGAAATTCCTGTTGCTGCTCTTTGCGCAGGTGCTGCAACTAGAGGATGGAATGTTGATCAGCAAGGATATTTGGAACCAGTTACTTCCGAGCATGTAGAGATCTTCGGACAGGAATTCAGAGTTCTGAGTTTCTTAGTATTACCAACTAGCGATTATAGATAATTCGCAAGATTTACAATGGGTATTATGAGAAACAAATAAGTTTCGTCATAACAAATAAAAACAAATAATAAGGAGGAACATGTTATGAGTAAGAACAGAAAAGAGAGAAGAAAGAACAATCCCGTTGATGTTAATTTCCAGGAGATGTTTGACGAACTGGAGCAGAAGACTATCGCTATGAACGATGACGATAATGATGACGAGATCGATGTTGAAAGCACTGAACTTTCTACAAAGAAGGTTGGTAAGCTGGATATGCTTTGGAATAAGTTACCGAAGCCTGTACAGACTACTGCCAAGGTTGTAGGATTAGTAACTGTTGGAGCCATCGGTGTTGGAGCAGTTGTCCTTGTCGGCGGAGCAATAGCCGGAGCTTTTAAGAAGGACGAACCTGAGGACGGAAGCGAGAACGGAACTACAAACACTGAGACTTATGAAGATGTGACTGTAACTGAATTTTAGAATGACGGCTTAAGATATTTAGAGAACCTCATGTAAAATAATTTACATGGGGTTTTCGCCTTTGCCGCGTTAGAAAGGAGATACATATGAAAAAACTTATATATACTTTGGGATACGTATTAGGATGGTCTATCGGATGTCTGTGCTTATTTTTAGGAACCAATGAAAGGAGATAAGTAAATGGCTAACATAACTGATGAAGAAATTCAGAAGCTGATCAAAGAAAATGCAGCCAAATCAAGTGTGCAGAAAAAAAGTTTCTCTAACAAATGTAAGGAATTATTTATATCTAAATCTTTCGGAGAAGCGGTCACCGATACGATCGTTAAGAGCGTTGTTCCAGGTATAAAACAAATGATCGTTAACGGTTCCTACAATGTTCTTCAACAGATATTTGGAACCAATGTTACACCGCCTAAGTTTAATGGTATGACGTGGAATTATATGAATAACACGATGATGCCTATAAACTATACTAGTTTTAGTAATCAGACAACACCTCAACCGGATCAGACGACTATGCCTACGTATCAGAATATAGTTATATTAAACCCGGATCCAAACAATTCTTTCTCCGGTAAAGCAAGTGCGGAAAGGATACTAGATACTATGCAGACTATCATAGATCGTAGTGGATCTGTATCCATTTCACACTTTATGGAGTTAGCCGGACGTCCAACCGTATCGACTTATTATAATTATGGTTGGCGTAGTCTGAGAGGCGCTGGAGTTGAACCTGTTACTGGGGGGTGGCACATTATATTACCCATAGCAGAATTAATTAAGAAGTAATTTATATTAAGGAAGGAGAAACAAATTATGTTAAAGAGAAAAGTATTAACTCTTTTATCTCATGTGTTACAGTTCGCACAGAGAAAAAAACCTGAATTGCTTCTGGTTGCCGGTATTGGATGTATTATTGGCAGCATTGTAGCAACTGTTATTGGAACTATCAAATCTATTGATGCTATTGATAATTTCCATAAAGACATGGAGCTGTTAAACAAAACTATCGAGAAGGCTAAGGAGGTATGCCCCGAAAAGTATCCAGAAGAACAGCAACGTAATGACAAGCGCGTGATATACACTCATGCAGTTGTAACACTGGCAAAGAAGGCACTTCCAGCCGTTATTCTCGTAGCTCTCGGTATATTTTGTATCACTAAAAGTTACATGGTACTGAATGCTCGAAACGTAGGATTGGCTGCAGCAGCTTTCAGTTCAGCCCAAGGTTTCGCAGAGTATCGAAAACGCGTAGCCCAACGATTCGGAGAGGATGTTGAGCGTGATATTTTCTACGGAACTAATACCGAGACTATTACCGAAACGGTTGTTGGTGATAACGGTGTAGAAACAACAGTCACGAAGACGAAGACTACATACAAACCCTGCGATGATATTCTGTCAGTATTTGTTGACGAAACCATGCCTAGCGTATACGTAAAGAATGATCATATTTCAACAGAACATAACATTCAGCTGTTAGAAGATCATTTAAATAAAGTTCTTGAAACTAGTAAAACGTTTCTAACTCTTAACGATGCTAGACGTGCGTTTGGGTTACCAAATGTTAAACAAGGTCTTATATGGGGTTGGAGGTATGATCCGAATGTTACGAATAAGATTTGTTTAAAATCTTATCTAAATGGAGAAACCGAGGCAGATCGTAGATTCGTTAACGGTTTAGAAGACATCGTTCTTATGAAGTTCAACGTTGACATGGAGCTTGATAATAATGGTAATTATGTACCAGCTAATCTCTATGATAGTGGTAAACCTGCATTCGCTTTTGCTTAAGGAGGTGCTGTCATGCAGTCTGATGCGTATGGATATTTAGTCGGATCTGGTTGGATCGGATACAGTAATGGTCGTCAGATATTGTACGACACAGAAGAAGAGTATTATTCAATACAGCGTGAAGAGGAGGTAACTATATGTACAGAAAGCTGTATGACGAAAACAAAAACTTCAGAGAGTATGTAGATAGATATTCTAAGAAGTATGTTGAAGGTAAAAGCATATCAATCGAAGAGGCACTTACACATTTGATAGTTAAGAATGTTGGTGACTATTATATTTCGATTAAATACAAGGAGGAGCATAATGATTGATAGAACAATAATATGTGATCTTAGATTTACGTTTCATACAGAAGGTGAGTCCGACGTGAATCCTGAAAAGTTTGATGAATTTGCCAAAAAAATGGCTAATGAATTCAAAAATTTATTACCTTATATTTCAGATGTGACACCGGTATATGATCCGGATACGAATGCGGTTTCTGTTAAAGTGTTTGACAAGGAGGTGGAATAATGAGATATTTATTATGTACAGTCCTTGGTTTCATCGCAGGAGCTGGTATTACTTATATTTTAGAAGAAGCTAAGGTAGAGAAAGTTTCTCAGCAGCGTGAAGCTTCAGTTCGGGAATACTATCACAATAAGGAAAAAGAAAAAGAGAGTGATGAAGATCCCGAAGAAACTACAGAAGAACAAACCAATACTTATATTCCTACTGACTATGTAGCATCTTCTGCACAGATCGACGATGATGAAGAGGAAGATGATGATATTTCTGATGACGAAGGTCATAAGGAACCTCTTTGGAATGGCAAACCACCTGAGCCGATTAGCTACGATGAGTTTGCAAACGATGAGGACTATGAACCTATGTCGACATGGTCCTATAACCTGTCTGATGATATTCTGTACAATGCCGACAAGAAAGCACTAACACAGACAGAGGTTGAAATGTATGTTGGCAGCAAAAACATACGTGATGCCATTACGGAAGGTTTAACGATGCTTTATATTCGTAATGAGCAGTATCATATGGACATTGAGGTCAACATTTCTAACGACTAAGTATGTATTATGAGTATTTAATTTCTAAGGTTAGAACTAGTGATGAAACGGCATTATATTTAGCTAATCATGAAAACCTGCTCATGAAATTGTTCAAACAGCCGTTTATATTTACTATACCAATGGATTCTAATCGCTATGAAGACGGCATTTCATTGCGCTATCGTTATGAAGAAGATACTGGTCATTTATATTCAGAAGAAGAACCTTGCAATATGTTGGAAATGATCGTAGCTTTAGCTGTACGAATTGAGAATGACTTCATGGGTGATGAAAAAGGAAACACTATTGGAAATTGGTTCGTATACATGATAAATTCATTAGGGTTTCCTGAGGATTCATTGCTAACCGATGAACAGTTCTATTATATTCTAAATAACTTCTATACCCATTCATATAGTAATGATGGCAGTGGCGGAGGTTGCCTCTTTTATATTCCCGGGTTTAAAGGGGATCTTCGCCAAATGGAGATATGGAATCAAATGAACTGTTGGATTATGTATCAGAAAGGAGAGAATTATGGACAGTTTTATATTTAAGATCTTGAGTGACTCTTTGAAGTCAAATGCGGAGAATATTACGTCTCTAGCTGATTTGGTTGAGGAAATGGACAAGCGTTATGATAGACGCATACGAAATATGAGAACCGGTCAACGTTTACTCAATCTTGGTTTTATCGGAACTATTGGATATTTGATCTATAAGACCAATAATTACGATAATACCATTAAGAATCTTAAGAATCGTTTAGATATGATCGAGTCCGAGGTAGATGATATTTACGAAAAAAGACCGTAAGGAGTGATAGCCATGCTAGATTTCTTGGAGATCAATACTAGAAGTTCTAAACATGGTGTGACAGAAATTTACCCGTCGTTCCTTATAATGAAATCTAAAGACCTGATGATCCGAGGCGGTGATTTCTATGCTATATGGGTCGAAGATGTTGGTCTTTGGTCTATGGATGAAGACGACTTGATTGCATTAGTTGACAGGGAAGTACTTTTATATTACGAGAAGAAAAAGAACGAATTTGATGGTACAGTAAAATGCTTATTAATGAGGCACGCAAGAACAGGCATAATAGACGATTGGCATAAATATTGCAAGCATCAGTGTAGAGATAACTTCCACACGTTAGATGAGAACATCGTGTGGGCTAATGATCCTGTCAAGAAAGATTTATATTCTAGTCATCGGTTACCATATGCATTGCTCAAAGGCGGAGACACGGACTTAGATGCATATAATGAATTAATAGACACTTTATATTCTGCCGAAGAAAAAAGGAAGATAGAGTGGGCTATTGGTGCTGTGGTAACCGGTGCTAGTAAAACAATTCAAAAATTCTTAGTATTTTATGGATCTGCTGGTACTGGTAAATCTACGATATTGAATATTATTCAAATGTTGTTTGAAGGATATTATTCAGTATTTGATGCTAAAGCACTTGGCAGTAGTACAAACGCATTTGCACTAGAACCATTTAAAAACAATCCTTTGGTTGCTATTCAGCACGATGGCGATTTGTCTAAGATTGAAGACAACACCCGATTGAATAGTTTGGTTTCGCATGAATCGATGATCGTAAATGAGAAATTCAAGTCAACATATGCGAATAGGTTTAAAGCATTCTTATTTATGGGGACAAACAAACCGGTTAAGATAACAGATGCTAAGTCTGGTTTAATAAGAAGACTTATTGATGTTTCTCCTACAGGTGAGACAGTCCCTTATGAACGTTATAAGGAATTGATCAATGATATTTCGTTTCACCTTGGCAGTATTGCGTGGCATTGTAAAGAAGTATATGAGAGTGATCCTTCGTACTATGACAATTATATTCCAATTAATATGATGGGGGCATCTAATGACTTCTACAATTTCATAGAGGACTCATTCATGATATTTAGTAATGAGGATTCTACCACGTTGAAAAATGCTTGGGAAATGTATCGAACATATTGTGATGATGCGAGAGTTCAGTATCCTTTATCTCAGAGAGCATTTAAGGAAGAATTGAAAAACTACTTCTGGGAATACAACGATCGAGTATACACAGAAGAAGGTCGAGTTAGGAGTTTGTATAAGAAATTTAGAAAAGACAAATTTGATATTACTATTCTATCTGAATTGTCTAAACAGATCGAAGATACAAAACCTTGGCTTGAATTCAATTGTACTAAGTCTCTGTTAGATGATATTTTAAGAGGCTCTCCGGCACAGTATGCTACAGCTACAGGCAAACCTAAGAGCGCGTGGTCTAATGTGACTACAACTCTTGGTGATATTGACACAAGTAAATTGCACTATGTACGATTACCCGTGTATCACATCGTAATTGACTTTGATATTCCGGATGAGACGGGTGAGAAGAACTATCAACTGAATTATGAGGCGGCCCTTAAATGGCCTAAGACTTATGCAGAACTTAGCAGATCAGGAAAAGGAATTCACCTGCATTATATTTATACAGGAGATCCGACTAAGTTAGAAAACAAATACGACGAGCACATTGAGATAAAAGTGTTCGCTGGTAATAGTGCTCTGAGAAGAGCTGTCTCTAAATGCAATGATATTCCGATTGCTACTATCTCCTCTGGTTTACCAATAAAGAAAGGAGGAAAAGTAGTGATCAACGAAAAGACAATCCAGAACGAAGAAAATTTAAAAAAGCTAATCGCTCGATGTCTTAAGAAAGAATTCGGAGCAACGAAACCTAGTATCGATTTCATTAAAAAGATATTAGACGATGCTTACAATTCTGGAATGCGTTATGACGTACATGATATTCGTCCGAACATTGTGACGTTTGCATTGCATAGCACTAACAATAAGGAATATTGCTGCAAAGTTGTTGAGCAAATGAAGTTCAGCTCAGCAGATGATATTCCTAACACAACGCCAGTCAGTAATGACGGTTTGTGGTTTTTTGATATTGAGGCGTTCCCGAATCTAGTACTTGTTAACTATAAGTTGTACAAAGATCCGGTAATGTATCGATTGATAAATCCCACAGCAGCAGAAATAAGAGAACTTATTAAGAAAAACCTGATAGGATTTAATTGCCGTCGCTATGATAATCATATACTGTATGCGATTATGATGGGGTACAGTGTTAAAGAGGTTTATGAACTATCCAAACGTATCATTAATGGTGATAGAAATTGCTTCTTTAAGTCAGCATATGACATCTCGTACACTGATATTTACGATATGGCGTCTAATGCTAACAAAATGAGTCTTAAGAAGCTCGAGATTAAGATGGATATTCATCACCAAGAACTTGGATACGATTGGGACAAACCTGTGCCCGAAGAAGATTGGGTACATGTAAGCGAGTATTGTGACAACGATGTTATAGCGACAGAAAAGGCATTTGATTATCTTGTAGGCGATTGGGTTGCTAGACAGATTCTGGCAGAATTGACAGGCATGACTTATAACGACACTACTAACTCTCTTACTACTAACTTGATATTTGGCAATGAACGTAATCCACAAAGAGAGTTCCAGTATAGAGATTTGTCAAAGCCTGTTGATAATCTCGATCCTGATGTTGAGGCATTCTTAAAAGAAGCTTGTCCTGAAATGATGTCCGAGACCCATTGTAATGATGGTATCAGTATGTCTATTCTTCCATATTTCCCAGGATACAAGTATGAAAAAGGAGTGTCAACATACAAAGGATACACTGTTGGTGAAGGTGGTTTCGTCTATGCGGAGCCTGGCGCTTACGAGAATGTTGCTTTGCTTGATATTGCATCTATGCATCCTCATAGTATTATAGCTGAGTGTCTGTTTGGACCTAGATTCACAAGGATATTTAGAGAAGTGGTTGAAGGTCGTGTAAGTATTAAACACAAAGCTTGGAATGAATTAGATGGATATTTGGGTGGAAGGCTCAAACCATTCATTCAGAGGGTTATTAATGGAGAATTCACAGCAAAGCAGTTAGCTAATGCATTAAAAACAGCAATCAATTCTATCTATGGTTTAACAGATGCTTCATTTGACAATCCGTTTAAAGACAGAAGAAACATTGATAATATTGTAGCTAAACGAGGTGCATTGTTCATGATTGATCTTAAGGAGCAAGTTGAATTACGTGGGTACAAAGTAGCCCACATCAAAACTGACTCAATAAAGATTCCAAACGCGAGTCCTTATATTATCGATTTCGTTATGAACTTCGGTAAGAAGTATGGATATACTTTCGAGCACGAAGCAACATATGATAGGATGTGCCTGGTTAACAATGCCGTGTACATTGCCAAGTATGCTACAACAGAGAAGTGTAATCAACTGTATGGATATTTACCGGAAGACAACAAGGAAGCAGAAGAAACAGGACACTTTTGGACAGCTACCGGTACTCAGTTTGCAGTTCCTTATGTCTTTAAGAGATTGTTCTCGAAAGAGGATATTACTTTCAAAGACAAATGCGAAGTTAAACAGGTATCTAAGGGTGCGATCTATCTCAAAGATGGAGACAATTATATTTTCATCGGACGAGTTGGACAGTTTTGTCCCATGAAACCTGGAGCAGGCAAGGAAATGTATTGTTTAAGAGATGAGAAATACTATTCTGTAGCTGGTACAAAAGGATATTTATGGCGAGAGTCAGAAGAAGTAAAAGACATGAGTATGGAAGATCTTATTGATGTTTCATACTATGAGGAACTATGTGAAGAGGCGAAGAAAACAATTTGTCAGTATATTGACTATGATATTTTCGTCTCAGACAACGATCTTAACTTAGTTATGGATGAGGTAATCCCATTCAAATAAAACACATTAAAAGGAGAAAAAATTATGAGTTATTTTACAATGTTACCCGATGGAAAGATGGCTGATATTAGCTTTAGCAATGCACAGATCAAGTGGACTAACTTCAGAGGAGAAGAGCGTGGTAAGTTTAACCGTGCCGGGGATCGCAACTTCAATATTGTCGTTCCGTTCGACATGGCAAACGAGTTCAATTCTATTGGAGTTGCAGTAGGTGTTCGTCCCAATGCAAAGGAAGCTCGTGAAGCTTTGAAGTTCGAAACAGATAACAAGCGCTGCAATACTTTCGAGGAAAAATTGAATTTCCTCAGCAGTATCAATGTAAACTGTGTAGATGATATTACCTACACGTTGAAGATCATCGTTAGTTACAAGTATCCTGATAAGAGACCTCAGATCATTCGTAAGGGTACTGCCACCGGAACAGAGCAAAAGATCGAAGAATCTACGGTTGGTATGCTTGATGGTGATCCCATTCTTGGTATTGACATGTTGGTACATCCGTACTTCTATGGAGAAGGATACACTTTATATTTGAAAAAAGCAGTTGTGTTTGTGTATGAAAGTGAATTTGAGAAGCAGTACGCAGCACAGTTCGCTGGTATGAATGGTATGGTGTATACTGATCCTGTTCTTCCTGAATAATGATATTTCGAGGGACCCAAGTACCACTATTGGGTTCCTCTTTTTAAGGAGGCAACGATGGAAAGCATAGAAAATTTATATTTGAAAGTACTAGACACACCCGAGTGGGATCATCTTGAAGACTGGAATAAAAACACATATGCACTATTGAATGATATTCTCAAAGCAGAGGGTATAGGACTAGTTGATCGTATAATGATTCGTCGTACATTAAAGAACAGGCAAAAGGAGATCAAAAAGGAGAGATATTTATGATGCCATTCTTAGCTCCGCATCAATTAGAAGCTGTGCGAAAAATGAAAAATGGTTGTATATTAAACGGCGGTGTTGGTACTGGTAAATCTAGAACAGGTTTATTCTATTACTATACTGTTTGCGGTGGAAGAGTTGATATTAATACAGGAAAGAAGTATCCAATGCTAAACCCCCGAGATCTTTATATTATTACAACAGCTGCTAAAAGAGATACACCTGAGTGGAGTGGTGAACTATGCAATTACTTGATATCTATAGGAGAGAACAAAGGATTCAAAGTTGTAGTAGACTCTTGGAATAACATTAAGAAGTATAGTAAAGTAGTATCTGCATTCTTTATATTCGACGAGGATAGAGTTACTGGATCTGGTGCTTGGGCTAAAACGTTCATTGATATTGCTAGAAAGAATCAATGGATCATACTGTCTGCTACGCCAGGAGACTGTTGGATGGATTACTGGGCAGTCTTTGTGGCAAATGGGTTCTTCAAAAACAAAACAGATTTTACAAGTAAACATGTCGGGTATTCTAGATTCTGTTCTTATCCAAAAATTGATAGATATTTCGGAGAGAATATATTAAGAAAGATGAGGGATTCTATCTTAGTACCTATGGATATGACAAGACCTGCGATACCACATGACGTTGATATTCTGTGTAACTTCAATAGTACTGAGTATAATATAGTTATGAAGACATCATGGAATGTATTTACTAATGAACCAATAAAGACTGCAGCCGAATGCTGTTACACTTTACGAAAGTTGGTTAACTCAGATCCTAGCAGACTGAATGCTATCTATGATATTCTATCTGAAAAGAAGAAAGCAATAATCTTCTATTCGTATGACTATGAACTTGATATTCTTAGGTCATTGAGTTCAATAACTTCTGTTGCCGAAAGAAATGGTCATAAGCATCAACTTATTCCGAACACAGACTCTTGGGTCTATCTAGTACAGTATGCTAGCGGAGCAGAAGGATGGAATTGTATAGAGACTGACACTATTATATTCTATTCAATGCAATACTCATATAAGACTTACATGCAGGCAAGGGGAAGAATCGACAGAATGAATACGAAGCATAAAGATCTGTACTATTATATTTTAAGATCTGATGCTAGTATAGATAGAGCTATCAAGAAAGCATTAAACAACAAAAAGGACTTCAATGAGAGGAGGTGGCGATCTAAATGGTAACAGCAGCTATAGTTTGTGGATTGATATTAGTTATGGTCATACTAACGGGGTGTTTGTTGCTGTATGTTATTACAACAGAGGAAGAAATGACACAAGAGGAACTACAAGATATACTTAAAAAAGCTAGAGAGGAGGATACAAAATGACAGGATGTATTATATTCGTTATGGGTGTTGCATTCAGTTACTTTGTAGCACATTCATCATGGATATACGCCGGAATAAGTGCTATAATAACAGTTGGACTACTGTGGACTTATAGTAACACCAGAATCAAGGTAAAGCATGGAGATGTCAACAGTGATATTATGAAGAAATGCGCATGGATATATGTGAACGCGGACAAATATATTCCGGATAAACAAGCTCGCGTTCAGGTTAGAAGATTAATAAGTGAAATCGTTTACATCGCTTGCAAGGGTGTGAACGTTAAAGAGTACTGGGTTGACTTTTTGAGCGAATATGATTACAAGGAGGAATAAATAAAGAATGAATTATAATTTTGACATGCACGGAAAATGGGTACCTACGAACTACTTTAACGAAACAGTTAGAGATTATGGTTACAAATATGACAATAAATACCTGGACAAATGGATAAAGGAGGAGAAAAATATGTCAGCGAAATTTACTTTTAGAGGAGTTGATTATGATGTTGATATTCCGGAAGATGTGATCATTAGTTTGCGTACTATTTCCGGTGATCGTATTCCAGATAAAATATTCACAAGGAAAAATATTAGCTTATCAACAAGAAACGAGGTTGACTTCGAGGAGATGTATGTATTCTTTAGCAAAATTGTGCTGCACCAGCTTCATCACGA
>JAGCGE010000357.1 GCA_017649745.1 Clostridiales bacterium
GTGAGACTCAGTGGAAGTTTATTACTTATTCAGCTGAGCGTGGACTCATCTATGATGCAAACGGATATCAGCTTGCATCTAACGCTTATGACTACACTATAGTCTGTACTCCTAAGAACGTAGTAAGTAATGCAGATAAGAAAGAGGATCGAGTTACAAGAGAACAGATCATCGATTCTTTTGTTGCGATCATCGGAGTAGACAGAGAGAAGATGGAAGACGTTCTTCCTGTAGATCCTGAGGATACAAGTGATCCTAAGGTAAAGGTAGGCGGCTTGGATCTTAAGAGAAATGTTACCGCAGAACAGAAAGAAGAACTTCAGGCCTATCTTAAGAAACATAAGATCGGCGGTATTACTTTCTTAGCTGTTCCTCAGAGATATTACAATTACGGCGAGTTCGCTTCTCAGGTTCTCGGTTATGCCGTTAATGATGGTGAATCGCTTAAGGGTATATACGGACTTGAGGCTTACTATAACAGCGTATTATCTGGTACTGACGGATATCGTTATGCAGAAGTTGATGCAAGAACTGAAGGTGTTCTTCCGTATTCAGCTCCTGTAGTAGAGTCTCCTATCAACGGCAAGAGTATTACGCTTAATATCGACGTTAACATCCAGAGGATCGCTGAAGACGCGTGTAAGCAGGCTTATGAGAGATATAATCCGAAAGACGGTGTTTGCTGTATCGTAATGAAGCCTGATACAGGCGCTATCCTCGCGATGGTATCTATTCCTGATTACGATCTTAATGAACCATATGCGATCCCTTATGGTATGAACGAGAGCATGTGGAGTTCTATGACTGATGAAGATCAGGTCGATTATCTCATGCAGAATGTATGGCGTAACAGATGTATCTCTGATACGTATGAGCCTGGTTCAACATTCAAGGCTCTCACGACTGCTATCTCTCTTGAGGAAAACCTCACGAATGAAGAAGAGATGTTCAGTGATGCTCCGATCGCCGTATCTGATGTTGATACTATTTCGTGTTGGGCACAGAAAAAAGGTTATAACCACGGAACTGAATCTTTGACTGAGGCATTCCAGCAGTCATGTAACCCGATCTTCGTGCAGCTTGCATATCGTATCGGTGTTGATAAGTATTACGACTACGTTCACGCATTTGGTTTTTATGAGACAACAGGTATCGATCTTCCTGCTGAAGAGACGGGTATCTTCCATACGAATCCAAGTTCTATCGATATGGCGTGTCTCTCATTCGGTGAGTCTGCAACGGTTACTCCTATCCAGCTCCTGAACTCATATTGTGCGATCATTAACGGCGGTGACCTGATGGTCCCTCACGTTGTTAAGTATATTTCTGACTCTGACGGAAACATCGTTGACGAGATCGAACCTGAAGTTATAAGAACGATCTTCTCAGATGATACATGTACTCGTGTAAGAGCTTTGATGGAGAAGGTTGTTAAAGACGGTACAGGTAAGAAAGGTCAGGTTCCTGGTTATTCAGTAGCAGGTAAGACATCAACATCTACTATCGAGGTAGGTGAAGACAGAGGTAGTCACGTTCTGTCATTCTCGTGCTATGCTCCTTCATATGATCCTCAGATCGCTGTTCTTGTAGTTCTTAATAAGCCTGAGGATAACAGCGTAGGTTCTTCAGCTGCTGCCGAGACATCAGCGAAGGTCGTTGAAGGAACACTCACTTATCTTGGAGTTCCTAGAATATTCTCCGAAGATGAATATGATGAAATGACGAAGAAGTTCTATGTTCAGCCTGTAGCCGGAATGGAAGCTTCGAAGGCAAGTTCTACGATCGGACAGAATGGTATAACAGCGATCTACGGAACACCTGATATGACTACTGATACGATCGTTGGATTTACTTACCCTGGTACAAGCGACACGCTTTATGATACAGGTCTTGTAATCATGTATCCTGAAGATGTTACTGATGAACAGATGCTTCATACAACTGTGCCTAACCTTAAAGGAAAATCTGCGGTAGAATGCATGCAGGCTTTGAGTAATATGAACCTTAATTGTAATATCAGCGCTACGAGCAATATCAAGGGTGTCTGTGTATCGCAGTCCCATGAACCGGGTTCTACAACCCTTGCAGGAGAGATCATTACTGTTGAGCTTGTAGAATCACCTGAAGTTACGCTGGCTGTTGCTGATCCTGATGAAGAACTCAATGAGGACGGCGTAACAAAGATTACGTCGACCAATACTTCAGAAGAAAATGAGGAAACCCCAAGCGAAGGTTGATGTCTGATAGATTTTTTGGGGAAAATATATAGTCGTGTTTTCTCAAATTTATATTATAATATTAAGATTGTGTGTATTGGGGGACGTAAAAGATGGCTATGCATCTGTCGACACTATTGAACGGTGTTGATTATCGAATTATAAAAGGTGACCTTAATGCGAGAGTCGTTTCTGTGGAGAATGACTCCAGGAAAGTGTCTAAAGACAGCCTGTTTGTAGCGGTTATCGGTGCTGTTTGTGACGGTCACGATTACATCTTCAGAGCTATGGAACAGGGCGCATCCTGTGTCGTTGTAAGTAAAGAGAGAAAAGGACTTTCCGATGAAGAGATAATCAAGGAGAGTGCTTCTTACAATACGACAGTTATCGAGATGGAAGACACGCGTATCGCAGTTGCTATCCTTTGTGCACAGCTTTACGGTCACCCTGAAGACAGACTTAATCTTGTCGGTATTACCGGTACAAAAGGTAAGACTACGACAGCTTTTATGATCCATGACATCCTTAAGCTCGATGAGAACAAGATGGGACTTATCGGAACTGTCTGCAATATCATCAACGGCGAGAAGAGAAAGACTGAGAGGACAACTCCTGAGGCTTTGGATATCTATACCCTCATGGATGAGATGGCAAGGAAAAAGGTCGACAGCTGTGTTATGGAGGTTTCTTCCCACGGCCTTAAGTTCAACCGCGTGTACGGATTAAGATTCGACATTGGTTGCTTTACTAACTTTTTCGAAGATCATATCGGACCTAATGACCATCCTGATCTTGATGATTATTTCAACAGTAAACTTAAGCTTTTCGATTCATCCAGGATCGCGGTTGTAAACAGCGACTGCAATAAGGCGGATGAAGTTTTCGCATATGCTTCCAAGAGATGTACCGTATACACATACGGCCTTTCCGAAAAGAGTGACTGCTATGCGACTAATATCGACATCTGCAGGAGAAACGGAAGAGTCGGAACGAGATTTGATCTTGTTAGCCCTTGGTATGAGGGTGAAGTATTTATATCGCTTCCCGGTAAGTTCAATGTTTATAACGCGCTTTGCGCTATCTGTGCAGCAGGTGTCCTGAAAGTCGATTTCGAGATAGTCAAGGAAGCTCTTGCTAATGTATTTGTTCCTGGAAGACTTCAGCCTGTTCCGAATAACTTCGGCATTGCATGTCTTGTTGATTATGCTCATAATGCCGCAAGTCTTCAGAGCGTTCTCGAATCCTTAAGACCTTATGCTGAAGGTGAGATCATCACAGTGTTCGGATGCGGAGGAAACAGAAGTAAAGTTAGACGTCCTGAGATGGGCGAAGTGTCAGGTAAGTATTCTGACTACACGATCATCACTTCTGATAATCCGAGAGATGAAGAACCTGATGAGATAATCAAAGATATAGTTGAAGGAATGAAGAAAACAAACGGAAGATATGAAGTTGATCCTGACAGGACTTCTGCTATCAGAAAGGCTTTACACCGCGCGAAAAAGGGCGATTTTGTCCTTATTGCAGGTAAGGGTCACGAAGACTATCAGGAATTTGAGAATGGCAGAAAAGAATATTACGAAGATGCAGTGGTCGCTAAAGAATTGATCGCTGAAATGGAGGATAACCTTTGAACCGTATGTTTTCACTTGAAGAGATAATTTCCGCAGTAAACGGACGTCTTATAATCGGATCAGACAGAAGAATGGATGAACCTGTCGCAGTAACAGGTGTTTCCAAGGATACCAGAACGATAAAGCCTGGTGAGATGTATGTAGCTTTGGTCGGTGACAATTTCGACGGTCACTCTTTCTGCTCCATGGCACTCGAAAAGGGCGCATCTCTTCTCCTTGTAAGTGACATCAGCTACCTTCCTACAAAGAGTCTCGCGATCCTTGTTGATGATACAAAAGTCGCACTCGGACTTCTTGCAAGACACTACAGATTCAAGATCGGTGCGAAGGTCATAGCGGTTACCGGATCAGTCGGAAAAACATCCACAAGAGAGATGATCGCTTCCGGTTTACATAAAGCATTTAAGGTCTATTCAACAAAGAATAACCTTAACAACGATATCGGTCTTCCGATGACGATACTTTCTGCTCCTGCAGATACTGAAGTCCTTATCCTTGAGATGGGAATGAGACTTAGAGGCGAGATATCATATCTCACATCAATTGCTTGTCCTGATATCGCTATAATTACGAACGTCGGTTTCTGCCACATCGAGAGACTTGGTTCGCAAAAAGAGATATTGAAGGCTAAGTTTGAGATAACTGAAGGCCTTGTAGCAGGAGGCGTTCTTGCCGTTAACGGTGATGACCAGTTCCTTACAGATTATGCGCTCGAAAACATTACGATCGCTAATCTTATCGCTTGTGCCAACATAACAAGAGAACTCTCTGTCAGTAATTTCGGTATCTGCGTTAAGGCATGTAATATCAGTATCTCAGCTGATGATACCGTATTCGATATCAAGATCATGACTAACAAGACTACGATCGATATCAAGGATGTAAAGGTCAAGAGTCCTGGCATTCACAACGTTAGAAACGCTCTGTTCGCATTTATCTGTGCTGCTGCATTTAATGCTGATTTCGATAAAGTTAAGGAAGGCCTTGGTACTTATCAGCTGATGGGCGGACGTGGTGCGATCTTAACCGGTTCTAAGATCACAGTTATAGACGATGCTTACAATGCAGCACCTGAATCGATGGAGCTTGCTTTTGCTAATCTCGACATCATCGCGAAGAACAGAAAGATCTGCGTTCTCGGCGGAATGCTAGAACTTGGTGATTATGCTCGTGATCTTCATAATCAGATCGGAAGGAATGCAGGCTCTTATCACTTCGATAAGTTCTTTGTGATGGGAGATCAAAAGGCGGATTTTATCGAAGGACTTAAGATGACAGATCCTGAAGCAGATGTAAGTGTTTTCGAAAACATTTCCGATTTAGAGGAAAGTTTGAGAGAATATGTGAAGGATGGCGACACGATACTGTTCAAAGCATCCAACGCTTTCCATTTTGAAGATTTAGCTAAAAAGATTTATGAGGAATTGAATTAAGGTTCTATATGGCAAAAAAGGGAATGAGGACAAACAGGAATAACGGCGAAGACCGTGCCAAGGTTACTAGGATCGGTAATCCTAAGCCTGCTATGCCACGCCCTTCGGTCGATGACTATTCCAACGTGGAACTTGATACAGGTGATACGGGTCCTGTAGATAATTCCAAGATCCCTGACGAACTTAAGAAGAGTGCTCCGGAAGTTCATTACGAGAAACCGAAGCTTAAGCTCCGTGATCCGAACTGGTCATCGAATATTCCGCTCATATTGTTTCTTTTCTTTATCGTTGCATACGGACTAGTAGTTCTTTATTCCGTATCAGCTCCTGCCGGTTACATCAATTCCAAACTTACGAGTTCGGCTTTCTTCGTTTTCCAGCAGCTTCGATTTACGATACTTGGTCTTGTTATCTGTATCGTTGTCAATTTTATTCCGATCGACTTATTCAAGAACAGGATCATCATGATCGGAGCTTATGTCGGAAGTACGCTGTTGGTCGTTATTACGACTCTTTTCGGTGTAGAGAAGCAGGGTGCTAGACGTTGGCTTACGATCGCAGGTACAGACGTTCAGACATCAGAGGTGTTTAAGATATGTCTTGTAATCGTACTTGCTATCTACAGAGTTATCACGATCGAACTTCAGAAGAAGGGTAAGCTTCGTGCCAAAGACCCTAAGCATCAGGCACTTGTAGATGCACTCTTCGAATTCTTTATCCCTGTTATGATGATCCTTTTGGTGGATATCGTTATCCTCACTCAGCCTCATCTGTCGTGCTTCCTTATCATCGGTGCAGTTACAGTTGTTTGTTTCCTCGTATCAGGCATCAGACTTCGTTCCTGGGTCATCGGTATGGGAATGCTCGCTGTTCTTGCTTTGGTAGGCGTGCTTGTAATTGCAGTTATTCCTGGAGCAAGAAACAAGGCTAAGGACAAGATCGAGTCGAACTTTGCTCACGTTTTCAAGCGAGTAGATATCTATACTCAGGATAAAGATGAAGAGATGACTGATCAGGAAAAGGACGAATCCCTTCAGGTCAACCGTGCTAAGGATGCTATCGGTTCCGGCGGTGTTATGGGTCAGGGACTCGGTAATTCCAGATATAAATATTCGTATGTTTCAGAGGCGCACAACGACTATATCTTCTCGATCTATGTTGAGGAGACAGGTATGGTCGGAGGTACTATCCTTATAATCATATTCCTGGTGTTCCTATATATGGGATTCAAGGTAGCGCTACGGGCCAAAGACGTATTCTGCAGGATCATTGCGATCGGCTATACGTTCCTTATCGCTCTTGAGGCTATGTGGAACATCGGAGTTGAACTTGCGGTCTTGCCGTCAACCGGTATTACTCTTCCGTTCTTCAGTTACGGCGGTACGGCACAGCTCCTGCTCCTTTGTGCTTATGCAATGATCCTTTGCGTAGCAAGAAGCGGTGTAGCGCCTAAGACCAAAAACGGAGGAAAGAATGACTAAGAAGTTTATAGCAGTCGGCGGAGGAACGTCAGGCCACATTAATCCTGCAATAACGATAGCTGACGCGCTTAAGGTTTACTACAAGAATAAAGGCGAAGACTGTGAAGTGATCTTTGTCGGAAGAAATGAAGGACTTGAAGGGGAGCTTGTCCCTAAAGCAGGTTATGAATTCCACAATATCACGGCTAAGCCTTTTCCAATGAAGCCTAGCATGAAGATGATCAAGGCAATGAAAGCTTTTTCGGAAGGAAAGAAACAGTGCCTTGAATTGATAAAGACATTTAAGCCTGACGCTGTATTCGGAACAGGCGGATATGTCTGCGCACCTCTTTTGTCGGCTGCAGAGAAGATGAATGTCCCTGTGATCCTTCATGAGGCTAACGCTTTCCCTGGAAGAGCTAACAAGATGATCGGTAAGAAAGCTGATCTGGTCCTTACAGGTTTCCCGAATCTTGAATCATCTTTCCCTAAGGCGAAAAGACTCGTATTCACGGGTAATCCAATAAGAAACGTCATTAAGACAGTAGACAGAAATGAATCCCGTCAAAAACTCGGCCTATCTGATGACGACAGGCTCATCTTCGCGATGGGTGGAAGTCTCGGTGCCAAGACTCTTAATGATTTCATATGCAAATGTGCAGGGCAGGAAGATTTTAAGAACGTGAGATTCGTTCTCGGAAGCGGCAAGCAGCAAAGCGGTTCTTTTGATGCATCAGACCTTCCGTCGAACCTTAAAGTAATGACTTATATCGATGATCCGCAGACATATTTAAGTGCTGCTGACATCTCTATAACAAGAGCAGGTGCCGTTACATGCGCAGAGGTTGCTGCGATCGGTTCTTGCTCGGTGCTCGTGCCATATCCTTTTGCGGCACATGACCACCAGACATTCAATGCCAAGGCGTTCTCCGACATCGGTGGTGCAGTCCTTGTGGCAGACAGTGACGTACCTTCAAAGCTTGAAGGTGTACTGAAAGATCTTTTATCTTCTACAGAAAAGCGAGAAGATATGAGAGTTAATGCGAAAAAACTTGCAGTTCTCGATTGTGATGAGAGGATATGCAAAGCGATAGATGAATTATTCAAAAGCGGGACATAATGGACGACGAGGAACTTAAAAAGCTTTTTGAAGATGATTCCGAGCCTGAAGAGGTGACTTCGGAAAAGCCAAAGAAGGAGAAGAAGACTTCTCCTGAGGTTAAGGCGCCTAAAAAGCAGGAAGTTAAAAAGCAAGAAGCTCCTAAGAAAGCTAAGCCGTCAAAGCCAACTGAACCGTTCGGCGTACAATTTAAGAGATTCGTTGATACCAGTCGAAGAAAGATCTCTGAGACGATAAAGAATATCAAGGCTGCTCAGGTTAAAAAACGTCAGGAGAGCGGACCTAAGGTACCTCTCAAAGACAGGAAATTCCTTCCGAACTTTCCTTTAAACTTCAGGGGAACACTTGTCCTTCTTCTTGGCATATCAATAATCGTACTCATATTGGCAGTTATCTTCCTGCCTTTTTTCAGGGTCCACAATATCGAAGTTAACGGAAACATCGTATTAAGCGATGAGAAGATCATCAGAGAATCGGGCATTAAGTTTGGTTCACATCTGTTTTCGAAGATCGCAGGAGATCCGATAGATCTTGTTAAGATGGACTACGGTAAGATCGAAGACAAGATGAAGGCTGAGGATCCTTATATCAAGGATATTCAGATAACAGTCAAGTTCCCGTCAACGATCAAGATCGATGTAACCGAGAGAAACAAGGTTGCATATATCAAGATGCCTGACGGATATGCTGCTATCGATAATGAAGGCATTGTCATTGAACTCGTTACTCTTGATAAGGACGATCTGAGCCATGCAGTTATCTGTGGCCTTGATGTATCAGGTGCTGTTATGAACCAGAAGATAGTCATCAAGGACGAGGCAGATTACAATAAAGCACTCGTTGTACTTGGAGCTATCATAACAGCTGACGGAATGGGCAATGCGGACGAATATAGTCTTTTCCAGAACGTGAAGGAGATAAGGATCATTCCTGGTGGAAATATCTTCCTAACTATCGAGCTGCCTTCAGGTTCTGAACTTCAGGTCAAGTTAAAGACAGTAGATACGATCAACGAGGATATGAGATGGCTCAGGTTCGCGATCATATCAGGATCTTTCGAAGGTCTGCCTGACGGCGCTTTCGATATGACCGGCGACGAATACATCTATCGCATGTATTCATCGTAATATAATTGGAAAATTTCTTTAACATTATTGAAATATAACGCAGATTTTGTATTGAAGGTGTACTACATTTAGGGTACAATTCAAATTGTTATACTATATGTTGATATAAAATAAGAATATTAACACAGTTAAATATTATACTGGAGGACAAAGATATGTCAGAGAACAAGCGTGGTTTTGTGCTGGACGATGAGGCATTTGCTACTATTAAGGTCATCGGAGTCGGCGGCGGCGGCTGTAATGCAGTTGACAGAATGGTAGAAAGCGGAGTTCAGGGTATAGAATTCATTTCCATCAATACTGACAATCAGGCCCTTGCAAGATCAAAGGCACAAGTAAGGATTCAGATCGGTGAGAAGGTAACCAGAGGACTTGGTTGCGGTGCTGATCCTAGCGTAGGTGAGAAGTCTGCTGAAGAGTCAAAGGATGAGATCGCTGAAGCTATTAAGAATACAGACATGCTCTTTATCACATCCGGTATGGGTGGTGGTACTGGTACAGGTGCTGCTCCGGTTGTTGCTCAGATCGCTCAGGAGCTCGGTATCCTTACAGTTGCTGTAGTAACAAGACCATTTACATTCGAGGGACCAAGAAGAGCTGCTAACGCAGAGCGCGGTATCAGAGAACTTGAGAAGTATGTAGATTCCCTCATTATCGTAGGTAATGATAAGCTCCTTGAAGTTGTTGATGAAGATACATCTATCGAGGATGCATTCAATATGGCAGATCAGGTATTGAAGTTCGGTGTTGCAGGTATCTCTGACCTCGTAGCTATCCCTGGACTTATCAACCTCGACCTTGCTGATGTACGTCGTATCATGACTAAGGCAGGTATCTGCCACATGGGTATCGGTCGTGCTTCTGGTGAGGGCCGTGCAGCTAACGCTGTTAAGCAGGCTATTAACTCACCTCTCCTTGATACAACTATCGAGGGCGCTGGCGGAGTTATCGTTAACTTCACAGGTGGACGTAATATGAAACTTCAGGAGATCGATCAGGCAGCAAGCGTTGTTCGTGAGGCTGTTTCCGATGATGCAGATATCATCGTTGGTGCTGTTATCGATGCTTCTTTGGATGATGAGATCATGATCACTGTTATCGCATCCGGATTCGAGAATACGGTTAATGCTTCAGCTGGTCACAGAGCAAGCACATCCGTTCTTTCAAGAAATAATCCAACACTCGTAACTGAGCAGGCAGCTAACAAGCAGAGCAGAAATACTGCTACAAGAACAAGTTATCAGCCTGAGCCTCAGCCACAGCCACAGCCTCAGGTAGCACCTGCTCCTAAGGCAGCAGCTCCTGGATTCCTTTTCGGTGATGATTCAGTTAACAGAAGAAACGAAGCTCCTAAGGCACAGGCTCCTGTTAATGATGTAGATACTGGTGTAGCTCCACAGCCACGTCAGCAGGCAGCAGTTGAGCCGGTTCCACAGGCTCAGCCACAGCCACAGCAGGTTCCACCTTACGGTGCTAACGTAAGACCACAGCCTGCACAGCCACAGCAGGGCGGAAGGCCACAGCCGAATGTTGCTCCTCAGCAGCCAGCTCCTTCTGATGCACCACAGGCTCCTAAGACAGCTAAGCCTTGGTTCATGTTCAACAAGGATAACAACCAGTAAGGACGGTATAGTTTTATGAGGTGCCCACGTTGCGGCGAGATTGAGGATAAAGTTGTTGATACCAGAACGGTTGATTCAAATACAGTCATCAGAAGAAGACGTGAGTGCTTAAGTTGCGGGCATCGCTTTACTACTGTAGAAAGACTCGAAGGGATCCAGTTGATGGTCGTCAAGAAAGACGGCACGCGACAACCTTTTTCGAGAGAGAAGATAATGACCGGTTTGGTTGCTGCTTGTTCCAAGCGACCTGTGTCGAATGAAGCTCTGATAGAGCTTGTAAATGAAGTCGAGAGGAAGCTTCAAAGTAAGCATAATCTCGAGATACCGACAGAGGCTATCGGTGAGATGATCATGGAAGCGCTCAAAGGCTTGGATAAAGTAGCGTATGTAAGGTTTGCGTCTGTCTATAGAGATTTCACAAGTGTTGATTCGTTCGCACAGGAGATTTCTAAGATAAGCGATAAAGATCAGGATACAAAGTGAGGTAAATGTATGAAGAAGGTTTTGTTGGTCGATGATGATTCTTCAATCATTGAGATGAATAAGCTTTACTTTGAGAAGGAAGGCTATAGTGTAGCAGTTTGCATGCAGGGTGATAAAGCCCTCAATACATTTACTGCTTCGTCACCGGATCTGATCATTCTCGATCTGATGCTTCCGGGAATGGACGGAACTGATGTATGCCGTGAGATCCGTAAGGTCTCAGATGTGCCGATCATCATGCTTACAGCTAAGACTGACACATTCGATAAGGTTATCGGACTTGAGCTTGGTGCAGATGATTATGTTGCTAAGCCATTCGAGCCTAAGGAACTTCTCGCAAGAGCTAAGGCTGTATTAAGAAGATATGGTAAGAATGAATCTTCGGGAGGATCTGATTCGAATGATTCTTCAAGCGATTCTACAGAAGTAGTTACATATCCGGGCTTCATGGTTGATAAGGCTCGTTATATCGTTACTATCGATGATAAGGAGATCTATCTCCCACCTAAGGAACTCGAACTCCTGTTCTTCCTTGCATCTAATCCTAACAGAGTATTTACGAGAGAACAGCTTCTCGAGAACGTATGGGGCTACGATTTTTACGGAGAGTCCAGAACAGTTGACGTTCACGTTAAGAGGATCAGAGAGAAGATCGAGAGTCCTGACAGAGTTAATGATTCCTGGTCGATCAAGACAGTTTGGAGCGTAGGATATAAGTTCGAGACAAAGAACTGATAGACAAGGCTTATGGATCCGAAAAATAAGAAGTCATCCGCTAGTTTTGGGATTTTTATAACTATAATTTTGATCTTTAGCACAGTAATAGTTTTTACTGTGCTTCTTTTTCTGTCTTATGAAAGCATATTGAACAATGACAATATCAAAGTTCAGAATGAAACTCAGCGTTTGTGTAATGTTATATCTTTTTCGATAGAGAGTTCCATTGATGAAACAGATGGATTGGCGATAGGCGGATCCAATCAGAAGAATTTCAGGAACATGATCAACTACCTCTCTGAGAATTACGACGGTAGTATCTATATCGTTACGAAAAAAGATCAGATCTTCTGTAGTGCGAAACCTGATGAGATGTTTGAAGCTAAGATCCCTCAGGTTATCGAAGCCGGAGATACGATGTCAAAGTTTAAACTTGACGATAACAGGACTATGATCGCAACATGCACACAGATAGAGAATACGCAGCTTTATTGTGTCTGCGCTTCTGTTCTCGACAGAGAATCGGCTAAGGATGAATTTGTAAACGTAATACTTCTTCCTGTACTTATCGCTGTAATGTTCGCGATCGTATTATTCGTATTTGCGATCCAACTTACATTGGCTCCGATCCGTGATATGTCGTCTACAATAAAGAAAGTTTCCGAAGGAGACTATTCTGTCAGGGTTGATAAGAAGTATGTCGACTCGGCGAATATACATAATATTACCTCTGCAGGCGATATCGTAAGCATGGCATCGACATTGAATGATATGCTCGATAAACTTGAGAATCAGGAGCATGACAGACAGATATTCATCTCGAGTGTTGCTCATGATATAAGAACTCCGCTCACATCGATCAACGGTTTTGTAACAGCTATCCTTGACGGTACTATCCCTCCTGAGAACATGGATAAGTATCTTAATCTCATCAAGCAGGAAGTTAATAGGATCAAGGCTCTTGTTGTATCGATGACAGAAGCATCATCATTAAGTCACATCGATCCTGCTGCTATGGAGGAATTTCCACTTGATGATGTTATCAATGACATTATCGTAAATCTTGAACCGCAGCTTGCCGAAAAGAATATCAAGTGTATAGCAAGACTTTCAGATGAGCCGATGACTAAGATGTGTTACGGAGAAGCTCAGCAGCTTTGCCGTGTTATCGTTAATATCATCACTAATGCGATCAAGTTTACTCCTCAAGACGGAATGATCATAGTTACAACGAACCCTGTAAAGTCTGAGAAGAAAGTTCAGATCTCAGTTGAAGATTCCGGTATAGGTATTCCTGAAGAGAAGAGATCCAGGATTTTCGAGAGTTTCTATAAAGTTGATTCTTCAAGGACAAAAGAAGGATTCGGTCTGGGACTTTATATCTGTAAGCAGATACTAACCGGACACGGACAGACTATCTATGTTGATGAGAGTGAAGAACTCGGTGGAGCTAAATTCATATTCACATTCCCGATCCCACCGGAGGCCAGATGAGAGTTACGCTGAAACAAAAAAGAGAATCTGCTTTGGAAGCGTACAATGTATTGAACAAGACATATCCTGATGCATGTTGTTCTCTCGATCTTGACGATCCTTACTTCTTTCTTGTAAGGGCGATCCTTTCCGCGCAGTGTACAGATGTAAGAGTCAATAAAACAGTCGAAGAACTTGAGAAGAAAGTTAAGACTCCGGACGATGTTCTTAAGCTTGGCGAGAGTGAGCTTTCTGAGATCATCAAGCCTTGTGGTCTTTATAAAGCTAAGGCCAAAAATATAATCGGAACAACTGAAATATTCATTAATGATTGGGGAAGAGAGATCCCTAAAGATATCAATATGCTCGTTAAGGCTCCGGGTATCGGAAGAAAGATCGGAAATCTTCTTTTAGGTGAACTTTATTCTATCCCTGCATTAGTTGTTGATACACATTTTAAAAGGGTAGCAGGACGTCTTGGTTTAACCGAAAGTGATGATCCTACAAAAGTCGAAGCTGATGTCTGCAAAGTAACCGATCCATCTATGTGGATCAGGATGGGACATCTGTTCGTTGCATTCGGAAGAGATATTTGCGAAGCAAGAAATCCTAAGTGTGATATCTGCCCTTTGAACAAGACATGCAAAGGAGCTAAAAAGAATGGCAAATGATCCTTTGATGTCACCTGTTACTTCAATATACGGAGTAGGCGATCAGGTAGCTAAAAAACTCTCCAAGTTGGGGATCGAAAACGTCTTCGATCTTCTTAATTATTTTCCCCGAAAATACGAGGATTGGTCAGATATAAAGCAGCTTCATAACGTTAATGAAGGTGAACTTATAACCATTAAAGCTCAGGTAAAAAACGTATCTCCTATAAGCAGATATGACAAGCTTCAAAAATGCGTCGTTGTTGTTAATGACGGTTATGGAACTATCTCGATAACCTTCTTCCACGGCAGATTTGTTGCAACTGAAATGAAGATCGGTGACGAGTATTTTTTCAGAGGAGTCGTCACTGTTTTTCGAGGAGGATACATGCTCATAAATCCTCAGAGGATAAGAGCAGAAAAGATGGGCGAGGGACTGATAAGACCGGTGTATCGACAGACAGCTGGAATAACGAGTAAACAGATCGAAGCGTGGATCGGTTTTGCTCTTCGTGACTATGAAAGATATCTCGATAATATCCTTCCTGCTAAGCTCATTAAAGAGCATGATCTTTGTTCTTCGAAGGAAGCTTACAGATTTGTACATAAACCTTATTCAATGGCGCAGGCATCGCTTGGAAGACAGCGACTTGTATATGAAGAACTTGCGGTCTATGAGTATGGAATGCATAAGTCCTATAACAAGGATGACGATAAAGGAAGAGCATTTAAGATCGTGAAGAATGAGACGTCTCAAAAGACGGTCAAGGCAATCATTGGTTCGCTTCCTTTCGAGCTTACTGATGACCAGAAAAGTGCGATCAGGGATATCTTCGTTGACATCTCAAAAGATAAGCCGATGAATAGACTCATCCAAGGCGATGTAGGTTCAGGTAAGACTGCTGTAGCAGCTATTGCTATGGCTGCTGTTGCAGCGTCGGGAAGACAGGCTGCTCTTCTTGCACCGACAGGCGTGCTTGCAAAACAACATTATGAGACTGTTGTCGAGATGTATGAAGGAACAGACATAAAGGCTGTATATCTTCACGGCGGAATGAAAGCTTCAGAGAAGAAAGATGCGATCAAGAAGATATCGGATGGAACATATAAGATAATCATCGGAACACATGCGATCATCCAAAAGGATGTTAAGTTCAGAGACCTCGCGCTCTTTATAACAGACGAGCAGCAGAGGTTCGGTGTAGAGCAGAGAAACGAGAAACTTAAGCTCGCGTTTATCAACAGTGATATCGATTCAGTTCATAGCCTTGTTATGAGTGCGACACCTATCCCGAGAACGCTCGCGATGGTCGTTTATGGTGACATGGATATAAGCATTATTAGACAGAAACCTAAAGGCAGAAAACCGATCAAGACTAAGGTGTGGAGAGATAAGCCTTCGATCTACAATATGATCTCCAAGATCGTAAGAGAAAGAGGACAACAGGTCTATATCGTTGCGCCTCGTATCGATGATAATGATGATGCCGAGATCGAAAGATATGAGAACATTTTCGAAGTCGGTGAAGAGAAGATAGAGACACAAAGCGTTAAAGGTATCCTTGAAGAAGTGAAGGCTTCACCATATCTTCAGGGCATAACAGCAGACACTCTGGTTGGTTCTATGAGCGACTCGAAAAAAGCCGAAGTCATGGAACGCTTTATAAGCGGCGAGACAAAGATCCTTATTTCTACGACTGTTGTCGAAGTTGGTGTTAATAATCCGAATGCAACGCTTATGGTCGTAATGGATGCAGACAGGTTTGGTCTTTCGACATTGCATCAGCTGCGCGGAAGAGTTGGAAGAAGTTCTCTGGAGTCATTCTGCGTTCTTGAGACAGCATCTCAAAATGAACTGTCGCTTCAGCGTCTTGATATGATGTGTAAGAGTAACGATGGTTTTGTCTTGGCTGAACAGGATCTCGCATTAAGAGGACCTGGTGATTTCTTCGGAACAAGGCAGCATGGACTTCCAAGTTTCAAGGTCGTTAATCTTTTCGAAGATACGGAAAAATCTGTTGAGATAAGAGACGTTATGTCAGAACTTATGAAACAGGATGATGATGAGTCAAAAAGAGTACTTAATGCAATTGAAAGACAACTTATGTTGCGTTATCCTAACTTGGAAGTTTTCAGAGCATAAAGGAGAGAAGATTTATGCCAAGAGTCGTAACAGGTAAATATCGTGGCACGATACTAACTGCACCAAAGGGTGATCAGACAAGACCTACGACCGATAAGGTAAAAGAGGCGATCTTTTCGAGTATCCAGATGAGGGTACCGGATGCGAAGTTTCTGGATCTTTTCTCAGGTACTGGTCAGATGGGTATCGAGGCTCTGAGCAGAGGTGCATCGAAGGTTGTAATGGTCGATAAGGGTGGTCCTGCAATACAGGCGATCACTAAGAATCTGGAGAAGATTAGGATCGACAGAAATGACCCTCAGGTCACTGTAATGAAGAGAAGCGTTGCTTCAGCTTTAGAAGAATTAAAAGGACAGAAGTTTGACATTGTCTTTTTGGATCCTCCGTATAAGATCGCATTCGATGAAGCAGTCAAAGTCGCAGACCTTCTTAATGAATATGATATGCTCGAAGAGGACGGTATCATGATAGTCGAACACTCGTCTGATGAGCCGTTCAATACAGATGTAATAAATATGCAACTGTCCCGTTCTTGTAGTTATGGGCTTTGCGTGGTAACATTCTTTAATAAGAGTTAGTTTATACGAGGTGGAATATTGAGTACATTACTTTTCCCGGGTAGTTTTGACCCGTTCACTCTTGGACATTGCGACATTGCCAAGCGTGCATCGAAGCAATGTGATAAGCTTGTTGTTGCCATTATGGGTAACAGTGCCAAGCATCCCGCTTTTTCGATGGAAGACAGGGTGTCTATGGCTAAGACAGCGCTTGCCAAGTATTCCAATATCGAAGTAATCTCGTATGATGGCCTTTTAGTTGACCTATTTAAGGAACTCGGTTGTTCTGCGGTAGTTCGTGGTATCAGATCCGAGTCCGATTTCAGATATGAAGCCGAGATGGCGATGGCGAACAGATTGCTCTATTCTGAGTATGAAGTCCTCCTTTTGCCATGTCGTGAGAATTTGTCGATGACAAGTTCGACAATTGTTAAGGAAGTTTGTTATTATGGTGGTGACATCTCTAAGATGGTACCGGCTGAAATAGTTGATTTTGTAACAAAAGAGCTTAAGAAAGGTAGGTCGTAAACTATGGAAGGTAACGATCCAAGATATGCACAGCAGCCTCAGAGTCAGGGACGCAGTCCTAACGAGCGTTATGATGCGATAAGACACATCGACTCGTTGATCGACATGCTCCGTGATGCGAGCGGTGTTCCTTTTACAGATAAATGTTCTGTTGACCGTCAAGAGATGATCGCTTCACTCGAGGAGCTTAAGCACAGACTTCCTATGGCAGTTAGCCAGTCCAATGATATCGTTAAGAGAGCTCAGGACATTATCGGAACTGCTAGAGAGAAGAGTAAGAAAGTTCTTAACGATGCTGACAGAATGTATGCTATGCGCGTTAACGAGCATGAGATCACAAAGGGAGCTCATCAGAAGGCTGCCGAGATCATTGCTGAAGCTAATCAGCAGAGCGAGGAGCTTCGTAAGAGTGCTCACGTATACTGCAAGCAGATCTTAACAGATGTTAATAACGTTCTTTCTGAGAACATCTCGAAAGTACAGACAAATCTTTCAGAGATCGAAGTTGCTATCAACA
>JAGCGE010000358.1 GCA_017649745.1 Clostridiales bacterium
GTGAGACAACCAAGGAAACTTCGGCTGAGGATGAGGAAGAGGAGACCGAAGAAAAGGAGCCTGAGGAAGAGGAGACCGAGGACGAGCAGGAATCGGAGCTGAAGCTGGTCTTTTCAACACATGACAGAGATGGTTATGAATATACTGATGCGATCTTTGCTGATTATGAGGTTACCATGGTAAATATGTGGGAGCCGTGGTGTGGTCCGTGTGTTGGGGAGATGCCTGATCTTCAGAAACTTTACGAGAATTATAAAGATGAGGGATTCAACATCATCGGTGTCTATTCCGAGACAGAAATGGAAGAAGATGTCGATGCTATCCTTGAGGAATGCGGAACCGAATTTACTATCCTTAAGTGTAATTCTGATTTCGATATGTATCAGACTGGATATGTTCCGACAACATTCTTTGTTGATAAGAACGGTAATCTGATAAATGTCGAATCAGATGATAATTATTTGTTGGTCGGATCAAAATCCTATGATGAATGGGAGTCTTATGTAAAGGATTTCCTGGGGAAGTGATATGAAACGCAGACTTTGTGCGGGAATCCTCATAGCTGTCTCTATATCATTGATAATAGTGGGTGTGATAACAAAGCAGCCCGGCGCTGTGATGCGCAAAGCTGTAAGGATATGCATGGAGTGTGTCGGCCTTGGATAGAAAAAAGATAAGATTCGGGATTCAGGCGGCGGCCACATTGATACAGAACGCGAACTTCAAAGGTTTTTTCACAGGCAAGATCTATGACGGCCCGACTAAACAAGTATGCGTTCCGGGACTTAATTGTTATTCGTGTCCGGGAGCTGTCGGAGCGTGTCCGATCGGTTCGCTTCAAAGCTTTCTCGGAGGCATTAAGTTTAAGTTTCCGTATTATGTTCTGGGGCTTCTGATATTCTTCGGCGCAGTACTCGGGAGAGCCGTGTGCGGGTTCCTTTGTCCGTTCGGTTTCCTTCAAGATCTTATCTACAAGATTCCGTTCATCAAGAGAAATCAGTTCAAGTTAGACAAGGTACTTCGCTATCTTAAATATGTGATACTTGCAGTTCTCGTGATCATCCTTCCGATGACATTCGAACTTACGCCATTCTTCTGTAAATATGTATGTCCTGACGGCACGATCGCAGGTATCATGCTCGCAGCTGTCGATAAGAACGTAAGAGGTGCACTGGGTCCTCTGTTTACGTGGAAATTCATCCTTCTCATGATCTTTATCGTGACTGGTCTTATCGTCAGAAGGCCATTCTGTAAATACGTCTGTCCGCTCGGCGCGATATACGGATTTTTCAATAAGGTCTCGCTTTATCGCATGACTAAGGACAGTAGCAGATGTATCAACTGTAAGGCATGTAAGAAAGCTTGTCAGATGAATATTGATCCTTCATTAGTTCATAACAGCATGGAATGTATAAGGTGCGGTGAATGTGTTGATGCATGTCCTGTCGACGCGCTTCATATGGGCTTTGGCGAAGGCAGGAAAAGGGCAGAGAAAAAGGCTTAACCCTTATCTAATTCGGAAAGTCTTTTATGGATTCCCTCATAATAATCGAAAACATCTATACCGTAGATATCCTTAAGGTTGTCCCTTACAAGGATCTTATCTGCAGGTCCTTCCTTGGTGACTTTGCCGTCGTTTAACAGCACGATGTTATCTGATACCGAAGCTGCTGTTCCGATATCGTGGAAGACGGCGATAACAGTATTCTTGTGTGTGACGTTATCAACTGTAGTCGTCTTTGATGCCCAGTCCTTAAGGTAGTTCATGAGCTCCTGATGGAACCTGAGATCGAGATGGTTAGTCGGTTCGTCAAGAAGTATCACCGGAGTTTCCTGTGCGATTGTTCTTGCAAGAAGAACGCGCTGCAATTGTCCTCCTGAAAGCTCGCTTAAAAGACTGTTCGCTATGTCAGAAAGACCAGTCATCTCAAGTACTTCATTAACGATCTTCTTATCATCAGATGATGAATCTGAAAGTATATCCCTGAAACTGTTTCCGCGGTGAGCATAACGTCCGAGAAGGACTGTATCTTTAACCGTATACGTGAAATATATCGACGAGAACTGAGGCATGAGAGCGATACGTCTTGCGATGTTTTTTCGAGAAAGGGAGGAGAGATCTTTGTCGTCGAAAATGATCTTGCCATCGTACGGAAGGATACCGGAGATAGCTTTAAGAAGCGTGGTCTTACCTGATCCGTTAGGACCAAGGATGCCGTAGATGCCGCCTTCGTTGAACTTAAGGGAGATATCCTTAAGGATCGGATGGCCTTTCTCATAAGATACGGAAATGTTCTTAAGTTCGATCTTCATCAGGCAGCCTTCTTTCTCTTTCCGAAGAAAAGGATTACGAAGAATGGTGCACCGATAAGTGCAGTTACTGCTCCGACAGGGATCTCACGAGGCGACAGGATCGTTCTCGAGATGAGGTCGGCGATCGACATGAATGCGCCACCGTAGATGAAGCTCATCGGGATGACGACACGATGCTTCGCACCGAAAACCTTACGTACAGCATGGGGAGCTACAAGATCGATAAATCCGATGGTTCCTGTGAAAGAAACGGCAACGCCTGTAAGAAGTGCTGTAAGGATGATGAGCATTACTTTCTTGCGCCTGATGTTTACGCCCATGCTCATTGCCTGATCGTCACCAAAAGTCATGATGTCGAGTTCTTTGGAGAAGAACCATATCGCTATCGATACCACGATGCAAATAGGCGTTATGATCGCGACATGCTGCCAGTTACGTGCAGAGAATGAACCCATCATCCAGTAATAGATCTGCTGTGAATGATTAGGGAAGAGCGATGACAGAAGTGTGAGCATTGCACTTACAAAAAGCGATATGACCATACCGATCAAGATGATGACGTAACTATGCATATTCCTGTCGATCTTATTCGAAAATACGAGTACGAAAAATACGGTGAGGATCGCGAAGATAAATCCGGCTGAAGGGAGGAGAAAATTCCTCAGAGCAAAAGACTGGATACCTGTTACGATGACGATCGCTGCACCTAATGCAGA
>JAGCGE010000359.1 GCA_017649745.1 Clostridiales bacterium
GTAAGCTTTGTGGACGTCCACATTCTTACATGCGTAAGTATGGCATCTGCCGTCTTTGCTTCCGTGATCTCGCATACAAGGGTGAGATTCCGGGCGTTAAGAAGGCAAGCTGGTAATTTCGTAGCATTATAGGAGGAAAAATTATGCAGATTACAGATGCAATTGCAGATATGCTTACAAGAATCCGTAATGCCGGAACAGCAGGCCATCCGACAGTTATGATCCCTTCTTCCAACTTGAAGAAGTCTATTGCTCAGATCTTGTTGGACGAGGGCTACATCGCAGCTTTCCAGTGCATTGAGGACAATAAGCAGGGAATGATCAAGGTTACATTGAAGTACGTTGACGGCCGTGAGCCAGTTATCTCTGGTATCAAGAGAATCTCTAAGCCAGGTCTTCGTATGTATGCTGACAAGGAGAATCTCCCTAGGGTTTTGGGCGGTCTTGGTATCGCTATCGTTTCAACATCCAAGGGTGTCATGACTGACAAGAAGGCTCGTGAGCTTGGTGTTGGCGGCGAAGTTATCGCATACGTTTGGTAATCATTAATACGATTATATAAAACTCTGAAAAGCGTTCGGTGCACGACATATGCACCGCGACGCGCAATCTAAAGAGCAGGAGGAAAAATATTATGTCAAGAATTGGTAGAATGCCGATCACGATTCCTGCAGGAGTCGAGGTTAAGCTTGATGGCAGACACTTGACTGTTAAGGGTGGTAAGTCCACTCTTGAGATGGATGTACATCCTGATATGACAGTTAAGATCGATGGTGCTGTTATCACTGTTGAGAGACAGAATGATGAGAAGCAGCAGAAGGCCCTTCACGGACTTACACGTTCCTTGATCAACAACATGGTCATCGGCGTATCTGAGGGATTCTCAAAGGATCTCGAGATCAACGGTGTAGGTTACAAGGCTCAGAAGCAGGGTAATAAGGTTGTATTCAACCTTGGTTATTCTCACCCAATCGAAATGGTTGAGCCAGAGGGAATCACAATCGAAGTACCTGACGCACAGAAGATCACTGTCAAGGGTGCAGACAAGCAGCTCGTTGGTGAGACTGCAGCAAAAATTCGTTCATTCAGACTTCCTGATGCATACAAGGGCAAGGGTATTAAATATGCTACTGAGCACTTGAGAATCAAGGAAGGTAAGACTGGCGCTAAGAAGTAAGCGGGAGGTGTAAGTTCATGATTAACAAAGTTGATAAAAACGAAATTCGTAAGAGAAAGCACCTTCGCGTAAGAAAAAAGATCAGCGGTACAGCTGAGTGCCCACGTTTGTGCGTATTCAGAAGTAATGCTAACATCTACGCTCAGGTTATTGATGACGCAAACGGAACAACACTCGTAAGTGCATCTACTCTTGATAAAGAGATCAAGTCCGAGAACGGCGGTAACAAGGACGCAGCTGCTAAGGTTGGTAAGCTTGTAGCAGAGCGTGCACTCGCTAAGGACATCAAAGAAGTTGTTTTTGATCGTGGCGGATATGTTTACCACGGAAGAATCGCAGCTTTGGCTGAGGCAGCTCGTGAAGCTGGTCTCTCATTCTAATCAGGAGGAAATAACAGATGGGTTTTGATTCTACAAATTTGGAATTACAAGAAAAGGTTATCCACATCAGACGTGTTTCCAAGACGGTTAAGGGTGGTAGAAACATGCGCTTCGCTGCTCTCGTTATCGTAGGTGACGGTAACGGACACGTTGGTAAGGGTATCGGTAAGGCTGCTGAGGTTCCGGATGCAATCCGTAAGGGAATCGAAGAAGCAAAGAAGAATATCATCGAAGTTCCTGTTGTTAACGGAACTATCCCTCACGAGCAGATCGGTCTTTACGGCGCAGGCAAGATCATCATGAAGCCTGCTGCAAGTGGTACTGGTGTTATCGCTGGTGGTCCTGTTCGTACAGTTTGTGAACTTGCAGGTATCACAGATATTCGTACAAAGTCTCTCGGTACAAATAACCCTAATAACATGGTCAATGCTACATTGGAAGGTCTTAAGAGCCTCAAGTCAATCGAGAAGGTTGCACGTATCCGTGGCAAGTCCATTGAAGAAATTCGCTAAGGAGGACTCTTATCATGGCAAAACTTAAGATTACTTTGGTAAAGAGTACCAACAAGTCAACAAAAGTACAGGCAGCAACTGTAGCAGCTTTGGGTCTCAAGAAGATTGGTCAGTCTGTTGAGAAGAACGATGATTCCGCTATCCGTGGAATGGTTCACAGAGTTGCACATCTTGTAACTTGTGAAGAAGTTTAATGGAGGTATAGACAAATGAAGCTCAATGAAATGACTTCCGGCGGAAACGCCGTTGCATACCGCAAGGGCCGCGGTGCAGGATCCGGAAACGGAAAGACAGCAGGTCGCGGACACAAGGGTCAGAAGGCTCGTTCCGGCGGTGGAGTTCGTCCTGGTTTTGAGGGTGGACAAATGCCTCTTTACAGACGCTTGCCTAAGAGAGGTTTCAACAACAAGCGTTTCGCTCCTCAGTACATTGAGGTTAACGTAAGCGATCTTGAGAAGTTTGATAACGGTGCTGAGGTTTCTGCTGAGATCCTCGCAGATGCTGGTATCATCTCTCTTCCTAAGGTTAACGACGGTATCAAGATCCTCGGTAACGGCGATCTTACAAAGAAGTTAACAGTTAAGGCAGTTAAGTTTACTGCTTCTGCAAAAGAAAAAATCGAAAAGGCTGGTGGAACGGCTGAGGAGGTTTGATCATGTCAGATATATTCGACACCTTGATCAATGCGTTCCGCTTGCCGGAACTCCGTAAAAAGATCTTAATTACAATCGTTATCTTAGGTCTTTACCAGATTGGTGGACTTATTCCTGCTCCTGGTCTCGACAGAGAAGCTTTCACAAGTCTCGTGTCAGGTTGGGGTCAGATCGGTGCTATGATGGATATCATCTCCGGTGGTGGACTTTATTCCGCTACTATCTTTGCTCTTGGTATCACACCATACATCAACGCTTCCATCATCATCCAGCTCTTAACTGTCGTATTCCCTTCATTGGGTGATATGGCAAAAGACGGTGAAGCAGGAAGAAAGAAGATGCAGAAGATCACAAGATTCTCTGCTATCGGACTTGCTCTCGTTCAGTCTTGCTTGTTCACATGGACAACAAGATCTGCGATGACAAACGTACTTCCTAAGCCACTTAATGCAGTTCTCGTAGTTCTCGCATTTACAGCAGGTACATGCTTTATCGTTTGGCTTGGTGAGCGTATCAACGAATTTGGTATCGGAAACGGTGTTTCCCTTATCATCTTCGCAGGTATCGTAACAAGACTTCCAGCTATGGCTAAGCAGACAGTTGAGTTCTGCCAGGCTCTTAGCGGTAAGATCACAGCTAAGACTAACAGTTCACCATTTGGTATTGCTGTTGGTATCCTTGCAGGAATCGTTATCGTAGCTGTTTCAGTTGCACTCATCGTTTTCGTTCTTTATGTTCAGAATGCTGAGAGAAAGATCCCTGTACAGTACTCCAAGAAGGTTGTAGGAAGAAAGCTTTACGGCGGACAGAGTTCCTATATTCCGATCAAGGTTAACCAGTCAGGTGTTATGCCTGTTATCTTTGCAATGTCTATTCTTTCATTGCCGAACATGATCGCAACCATGTTCCTTTCAAAGTCAGAAAGTCTCTTTGCAACCTGGTGCCGTGATTTTACAACAAGTCCTTGGTACTATGTAGCTGAGTTCGTATGTATCGTATTGTTCACATTCTTCTATTCTTTGATTCAGTTCAATCCATTGGAGATCTCGAACAATATCCAGAAGAACGGTGGATTTATCCCTGGTGTAAGACCTGGTCGTCCGACAAAGGATTTCATCTTCGGTACAGCTAACCGTTTGAACTGGGTTGATGCTTTGTTCCTTTCGTTCATAGTATTAGTACCTATGCTCGTTATGAACGTTCTCGATCTTGGTAACGTTTGGTTCGCAGGAACTGCAGTTCTCATCCTTACGGGTGTTGCTAACGATCTCGTAGTACAGATCGAGAGCCAGCTCGTAACAAGAAACTACAGAGGATTCCTCGATTAATATCGATCGATTGATCTTAATGAGATCGTCTCACATAGAGGCGATCTTTTTTTTATTGAAAAAAGGTGCAATTATTTAAATTTGCGTTTATAATACAAACGTTTGAAATTAAATAAGAACGGAAGTGTTTATTATATGAAACTTATTATCTTAGGCGCACCGGGTTCCGGAAAGGGAACATCGGCAACATACTTGAGAGAGAAGTACAACCTTGCACATATCTCTACAGGTGATATCTTCAGAGCCAACATCAAGGGTGGTACACCTTTGGGTATCGAGGCTAAGAGCTATATCGACAAGGGTCAGCTCGTACCTGACAGTCTCACTGTTTCAATGGTAGAGGACAGACTTTCCCAGGATGACTGCAACAAGGGTTATATCCTTGACGGTTTCCCAAGGACAATCGCTCAGGCTGAAGCTCTTGATGAGATGCTCAGCAAAAAGGGAGACAAGATCGACGCAGTTCTTTCCATCATCGTTGATGATGAGACTATCAAGGGTCGTGTTTCCGGAAGAAGAGTCTGCGAGAAGTGTGGCGAAAGCTACAACGTTACATTCAGACCTACAAAAGTTGAGGGTGTATGTGATGCATGTGGCGGAAACGTTGTACAAAGAGATGATGATAAGCCTGAGACAGTCGAAGCAAGACTTAAGACTTATTATGCTAACACACAGCCTTTGATCGATTTCTATGACAAGAAGGGAATCATCATCGAGGGCGATAACAACAAGGACCCTGAGATCTGCAGAACTCAGATCGAAGATGGTCTTAAGGCGAAAGGCCTTATCTGATCTAAGAGGTGTTTCATGGTTGAGATATTATCCGATTATGAATTAGACAAGATGAGAGCAGCAGGTAAGCTTGTAGCTAAGATCCTTAAAGAGCTTGAGAAAGAAGCTAAAGCAGGTGTTACAACTCAGCATCTTGATGACGTAGCACAAAGGATAATCAAAGAAGCAGGCGGATCAGCTCCTTGCGTTGGATACGGAAATCCTCCGTTCCCTGCAGCAATCTGTACATCAGTTAACGAGGAAGTTGTTCACGGTATCCCTACTGAGGACGTCATCCTTAAGGATGGAGACATCGTAACTTGTGATGTAGTAGCAAGTCTCGACGGTTTTTGTGCTGACGCAGCAAGAACTTTCCTCATAGGTGAAGTTTCCGAAGAAAAGAAGCTTCTTGTTCAGAGAACAAAAGAAGCATTCTTCAAGGGACTTGAGCAGGTTAAGATCGGAAACAGGATCGGAGATGTAAGTCACGCTGTTCAGGAATATGCAGAGTCTTTCGGATACGGAGTTGTAAGAGTACTTACTGGACACGGAATCGGAAGAGAGATGCACATGGAACCTGACGTTCCGAACTTCGGAAGACCTGGCAGAGGAGCAAGGATCGTGAAGGGAATGGCTTTCTGTGTAGAACCAATGATAAACATGGGAACAGAAAAAGTTTTGCTTTGCGATGATGAATGGACTATAGTAACAGCAGACAATAAGCCTGCAGCACACTATGAAAATACAATAATCATAACGGATAACGGACCGGAAATGACAACTTTTGAGGAGGATTTGTAATGTCAAAAGAGGATGTAATCGAGGTTGAGGGTAAAGTAGTTGATGCGCTTCCTAATGCGATGTTCAAGGTTGAGCTTGATAACGGACATATCGTTCTTGCTCATATCTCAGGTAAGCTTCGTCAGAACTATATCAAGATACTTCCGGGAGACAAGGTAACTATGGAGCTTTCACCATATGATCTCTCACGCGGAAGGATCACTTGGAGAGCTAAGAACTGATTACGAGAAAACCGCTTACAAGGCGGTTTTTTTGACGAAAGATCTTTTTCGAAAGAAAATAAAAAAGTTCTTGCAAAAAAAGAAAACTCTGATAGAATATATTAGCATGCGCGCAAAAGGCGCATAGTTTGCGTTGAAGAAAATGCAGGAGGTACAAAATGAAGGTTAGACCATCAGTAAAGCCTATGTGCGAGAAGTGCAAGGTTATTCGCCGTAACGGTAAAGTCATGATCATTTGCTCCGATCCTAAGCACAAGCAGAAGCAGGGCTAAGGATAACGCCAAGAGGACAGATTTAGCCCTGTTCAGGTCTTGGTATGTAAGTCCTAACACGACTTAAGAAAAAACAAGAATATTACACGTCTATGTAGGGGCGGCTGCTTTCCTAACACGAAAGATCCTTACGCTGCGTGTCGATATATAAATAATTAACATTTTACTGTTCAAATGGAGGTACAGAAATGGCTCGTATTGCCGGTGTTGATTTGCCAAATGAC
>JAGCGE010000360.1 GCA_017649745.1 Clostridiales bacterium
GACATAACGGACGAAGGCCTTCAGCCTGTCCTTAATGATTACCTTTATGTCTGAGCTCGTTGTCGTTACCAACAGGAAACTGGTAGAAGGAGATTTCCTTCAAAGGATCGAAGAGATATGCAAATGCAATCCACGTGCGGTGATCCTTCGCGAGAAAGATCTTTCCGAAGATGAATACATCGATCTTGCTTCTGATGTTAAGAGCATCTGCGACAGATATAATGTAACATTCATATCAAACACTTATATCTTTGGCGAAAATGTGCATCTTCCTTTAGGAATATTCTCGCGAAAAAGTGGTAAGATAGTCGGGACGTCTGTTCACTCAGTCGAAGATGCGATAGAAGCTCAGAGGCTTGGAGCAGATTATGTACTGGCGGGACATGTTTTCGAGACAGACTGTAAGAAAGGTCTTCCGGGAAGAGGACTTAAGTTCATCGAAGATGTCTCATCGAATATATCGATACCTGTCTATGCGATAGGCGGAATCACACCTGAGAATTACGGGGATGTGATAAAGGCAGGAGCGAAAGGTGCGGCTATAATGAGCAGCGCCATGACATGCAAAAACGTTCGGGAATACTTCTCGGCTTTTTGAATAAATGCGGCACACCGGGGGCACCACCTTGGGTCGCTATATAAAACATGATGCGAGATCGCATTACTGATCGGGAGATATCCCGAAGGCGCCGGAACCTCTTATGATACGGAGGCCCGTGCGTTATGTTGATAAGAAACTAAAATACGGAGGTAAAGTATCATGAGAGAATACACAACTCAGATGGATGCTGCTAAGCGCGGTATCATCACGCCTGAAATGAAGGCAGTAGCAAAGAAGGAGTACCGCACAGAAGAAGAGATCAGAGATCTCGTAGCTAAGGGACAGGTAGCTATCTGCGCAAACAAACTTCACACTTGCATCGACCCTAACGGTGTCGGTTCCATGTTAAAGACAAAGATCAACGTTAACCTCGGTGTATCCCGCGACTGCAAGGATTACGACATCGAGATGCAGAAAGTTATGGCAGCTGTCGAGATGGGTGCTGAGGCTATCATGGACCTCTCTTCCCACGGTAACACACAGCCATTCCGTCAGAAGCTCACATCAGAGTGTCCTGCTATGATCGGTACAGTTCCTGTATATGACAGCGTTATCCATTATCAGAGAGACCTCGCTACGCTTACTGCTAAAGATCTTATCGATGTTGTAAGACTTCATGCTCAGGATGGTGTAGACTTCGTTACACTTCACTGCGGTATCACAAGAAAGACAATCGAGCAGATCAAGAAGCACAAGAGAAAGATGAACATCGTTTCCCGTGGCGGTTCCTTGATCTTCGCATGGATGTGCATGACTGGAGAAGAGAATCCTTTCTACGAGTACTACGACGAGATCCTCGACATCTGCCGTGAGTATGATGTAACGATCTCCCTCGGTGATGCTTGCCGTCCTGGTTGTCTTGCTGACTCAAGTGACGTATGTCAGATCGAAGAGCTCGTTCGTCTTGCTGAGCTCACAAAGCGTGCATGGGCTAAGGACGTTCAGGTAATGATCGAAGGTCCTGGACACATGGCTATGGATGAGATCGAAGCTAACATGAAGATCCAGCAGAAGATGTGCATGGGTGCACCTTTCTATGTTCTTGGACCTCTCGTAACAGATATCGCTCCTGGTTACGACCACATCACATCTGCTATCGGTGGTGCTATCGCAGCAGCTTCAGGTGCAGCTTTCCTCTGCTACGTTACACCGGCAGAGCACCTTGCTCTTCCTAACGTTGACGATGTTAAGCAGGGTATCATCGCTTCAAGGATCGCAGCTCATGCAGCTGATATCGCTAAAAAGATCCCTCACGCTCGTGACCTCGACGATCAGATGGCAGATGCAAGAAGAACATTCGACTGGGATAAGCAGTGGGAACTCTCGATCGACCCTGAGACAGCTAAGGCTATCCGTGACGACAGAGCTCCTGAGCATGATGACACATGTTCCATGTGCGGTAAGTTCTGTGCCGTAAGAAGCATGAACAAGGCATTGAACGGCGAATATATCGACATTCTCTAATAGATTGTTCTGTAGATATAGTAAATGAGGCAACGTTAATGTTGCCTCATTTTTTATATATTAATAATAGTTTTACACTTCTTTGTCTGATATTATTTAATCAGTATTCTATTTGAGGTGCATGATGAGAAATAAGAAGAATTGTTTTATCACATTGATCATGTCGATCATCTTGGTCTTTACCATGATCCCTGCTTCTCCGGTATCTGCAGACAGCAACAGAGATTACTGGAAAAAGTTTTCGAACCATTACTATTATGACAGACTTACAGACAGTAAATACATCGAGTTCTATAACAGACTTGACTCCAAATGTCTTGATCTTCTTTCAGGCGATGATGTCTCTACAAGAGTCGATATTTCCGATATTGATATTTCGAAGACAGATCTTAAGAACGTCCTTCAGATCTTTATCGCTGAGAATCCTCAGTACTATTTCCTTAATCATGCATACACATACACTTACGACAGAAAGACCGGCAACTTAAAGTATTTCGACGAATACTACTATCCTGAGTTTAAGGATACGGCTACAAGAAATGCCATGACAGCCAAGGTAAGATCCACTATCGATCAGTGGGCTGCTGAGATCAGGTCTTCAGCTAACAGCGATCTTGCCTGCAACTTAGAGATCACAGCTCACGATTATGTCTTGAACAAGGCCGTATATGATAAGAGCAACACATATAATCAGTCGATACTCAGTAACTTGTTCTATGGACAGACTGTCTGCGCAGGCTACAGTAAGACAATGATGATGATGATGGAGTACTTCGATATTCCATGTATCTGTGTACCTACAGCAGAACACATGTATAACATTATCAACATTCACGGATATTGGTATGCAAGTGACCTTACAGCTGACAGAAGCACCACAAGTGTATATCACGTTGCGATCAACAAGACTGTGAAAGGTCTTGGCAGTTCGTATTATTATGCTCCTGTTGAGAAGCACATTACCGCTATGCTCCCGGAAACAAAGTATACCAATACATCAGCGATCCTTAAGGGATCACCTTATTTCGAGAGCAACGGTTCTATCTACTTCCTGGTAGACAGTAACGAGAAATTGGTCAAGAAAGTTTACTCAGGATCTAACGATAACGAGGAATATATCTACCTAGATAACACTGCATATAAGAATCTTTCATATGTATCCACAGGATCCAATTCGGGAGACACAAGATCAGATGTAGAAGCATTCGTTGAGAGGCTTTACGGCAACATCCTGAACAGAAGTTCCGATACTGACGGTATCAACTATTGGACTAATGAGCTCTACAGGTTCAAGTGCACTGGTGCAGGAGTTGCAATGTCCTTCATCAACAGTAACGAGCTTAAGAACGCTAATATCTCTGACAGCAAGTATATCGAGCTTTTGTATGCTACATTCTTCAACAGAGAATTCGATTACGCTGGTAAGGATTACTGGGAGATCCAGCTTTTCAAGGGTAATGCAACAAGAGAACAGATCGCATACTCATTCCTTATGTCTCAGGAGTGGGCTGATACATGTGCAAGATACGGTATCATCTCAGGCGGTATCCGTTCCAACATCAGGATCGCGCCTACGGCAGATACTAACGCATTTGTCGAGAGACTTTATATCACATGTCTCGGACGTTCTTTCGATACAGACGGACGCGATTACTGGGCAGGACTTCTTTCCAACTTCGACCTCACAGGCGAACAGGCAGGTCTTTCCTTCTTCACATGTCAGGAGTTCAATAATTTGAACCTCTCTAACGACGAATTCGTAGAGAGGCTCTATAAGACATTTATGGATAGAGAAAGTGATGCTGCAGGTAAAGATTACTGGCTCGGTCTTCTTAACAGCGGTAAGACAAGATCTGAGATCGTACTCGGCTTCACAAGAAGCGAAGAGTTCACTAACCGCTGCGTCGATGCAAGGATCGTTCCTTACAGCATCTGATCACAAACTTAAGTTAATTACTTTAAGGCGACTCTCACGTTCTTGATCGTGATGGTCGCCTTTGAATTTGTGGCGCCAACATTGAACTCTACTCTCGCATTAGGATCTGTAGATTTCATCGTGAACTCGAACTCATAAGTCTGATAATCTGTTCCAAGACTGATCTTCTCGTCGCCGAGATATCTAATATAATCGTGATCAGGTCCTGTAATAGCTGCGATCATCTCGCGTGCTTCATCAGCTTTTGCATCGAAAGAGAATACATATGTCTTCCCTTCTTCAAGCGAGAAACTCTCGTTAGTGAGCTGGAGCGCGTAATCCTTCGTACCAGGATCAGTTGTCTCGATCTTTATCTCATCCTTGATATCAGCCTTACCGATACCGCCTTCCATCTCGTAGAAATGCCAATCGCCAGTAACGTAATTACCTGTAGAATCAGGTTCGCTTAATTCAACCGGCCTTGGAGTCGGCTTTACTACTTCGATATCGTCGTATGTCTCTCTTTGGTAAACACGAACATAATCGACTCTCATCTGCACCTTCTCATCGAAAACGAGATCCTCGTCAGGATCGCCCGGCCAATCGCCTCCGACAGCAACATTAAGGATGATATAGAATGGTGTATCAAACGGTGCCGGGAATTCCTTCTCACTTACAGACTTACAATACCAGTCACTTGTCGAGAAGTATTCTTCACCGTCAACATAATATGTGATCTTACCAGGAAGCCACTCACATGCGAAAACATGATAATCCGATGAGAACTTGCCGCTAGAGAGCGTATAACAGCCCTGATTCTGATCGTGAGGATTGCCGTAATGGATAGTTCCGTATGCCTTATCCTCTACGCCACCTTCGACCTCCATGATGTCGATCTCACCTGAGATTGGCCATCCGCCGTAATCACCCATTGTAGGAAGCATCCAGAACGCAGGAAGGAATCCCTTTCCGGCAGGAGTCTTGATCCTTGCCTCCATATAACCATACTTGAACGCAGCCTTCTGATAGGTATTGATCCTTCCTGAAGAATAGGTCACATTGCCGTTTTCGTCTTCGTTTTTCAGTGGCTGGATAACAAGCTCGCCGTCCTCAACAAAGATGACTTCGTCACTGTTTATGTATTCCTGAAGTTCGTTATTGACCCACTTTGGTCTATGAAGCTCAACAAACCAGTTGTCAGTATTGAGCTCATCACCGTCGAATTCATCCGACCACACGAACTGATATCCCTCAGGAACCACACATCCTTCAGGTGGCTCAGGAAGAGGTGTAGGCGTAGGAGTCGGCTTCGGAGTTGTCTCTGCTGTAGTAGCTTCAGTCGTTGCTTCCGTTGTCTCGGAAGTCTCGGTCGCTTCTACTGTAGTAGCAGATGTCTCAGCCGTAGTCGTCTCTTCCGTCTTTTGGGAGCTACATGCACTTAGTCCCATCGTCATGATCAACATGGCCGCGATCGCTGTTTTTTTCATAAGAATTTGCCCTCAATCTTTCTTATATACTTTTTTATACTTATCTATATTCATCGTAAGCTCGCTCTCGAACTTATCGAAAACATCCATTACCTCAACTTCTACCTTCTCACCTTCAGAATCTACCAGTACAATATCACCAGGTTTGATATCCGGATAATCGCACAGATAGTCGTATCTTCTTTTCGAGCCTTCAAAGGCTACTGATACAAAATGGTACTTTTTACCATGAATTCCTTCTGTTTCTTCAGGTGTCGGAGCAGTTACTTCATAATATTTCGTCGTGATCCTCGCTACAGGGATCTCATTGAGCCAAAACGTCGAAACGCCTGCTGCCGGGTCATATGTAACATTGTTAAACAGTATCTTCTCCGAATTTCCGAACACTTCATACGAACTTTCAGGTGCTGTCTTGACCATAAGTCGTGACTGAAGGCCACAATAATCAGCAGCAGTCAAAACGACCAGGATCTTCGGCGGGAATTCCTCATCCTTGTTGAGCTTAAGCTGTCTTCCTTCTATCATGAGCGAGCCATCCTTAAGAGAGACGATCTTCAAGACACAGTTCCTCTCCCTGAAATTGAGCCATCTTGCCCACGTAGGAGATTCGAACCTTTGTGACCTACCTCTGAGGGTATAGTACTGCCTCGTATATTCAAGTGACATCTCTATATTCTTAAGCACAGTAGCATCACCGTATTCGTTTCCAACTTCCATTCTCTTCTTGATCGCGAGATAAGCCTGCAGATAATAAGCATATGCAGTCTCATGATCTACGCTGCATCCAAGGCCCCTCGAGTGGCAGTTACCCATACGGAGTGCGACATCGGCGAACTTCGTATCGTATCGTTCTCTTATAAAGTACTCGAAGCACTCCTTATAGACGCGCCAATATAGGCTCATCGCAACATTTCCGTTCTGCACGACTTCCCTGCCGTTCGCGAACATATCACCTAACTTATATGTACTCTCGAAAATACCGCCTGCGTAACCGATACTGAAATATTTAAATGCTTTATCATATTCAGCTACACCGTCATTACATCTACCGTAGTAATAGATATATCCGAGTGTATTAGCCGCCATCGGATCGCCTGTCATCTCATAGTACTTTAAGAATGAATCACGGGCTTTATACCAGTTCTGATCGTAAATAAGATTGCCGGTGTAATAACAATATCCCCTGACTCTAATGGCATCCTTATCGTCCTTGTCGCACATGAAATCGAGCGCTCTTTTGAACTTGAACATGACATTAGGGCCCAGATCCTTAACTTTTTCAACCGATTCGTTCTTCATAAGATAATTTCTGTAAAACTCATCAGGAATCGTGCCATTTTCCTTATAATCGAGGATATTTTTCTCAAGTTCCTGCAAAAGCTCCTTGATATCAAGCGCCTGATCATCATGAGAAACGAGTAGATCGTGCTGACAGATAAGACAGTCGATTATATAACATATAAAATCGAACTCATCGAATTCATCAGTCTTATCTTTACGTTCATGATCATTAAGAAAGAATTTATATAATATAAAAGGATAAACGTAACAACAGAACTTCTCCGCTTCAGGCTTGATAAGCAAGGATCTTATTCCATAGAGCAGATCATCAAGCTCGAGCGAATACTTACATTTATCTTCCAGTTGACCAAGATAGATCGTGCTGTCAGACAGATCCCAGAGGTCTAATGTACCTCTTATAAGGTCTCTTAACTCTTCTTCAGTTACTTCAGGTAATTCGGCAGGCGCAAGCTCTTCGATATTATGATCGAAATATTCAGGATAGATATAGCTCTTATCTCTATATGTAACAGTAACCTCATCACCCTGGACCATAACGACAAGTCCGATACGTAATGTGGCTATATCTTTGACAAGCATTCCGCGTTCTATCTCAAACATAATTCATTTGCCCCTAAATCTTTATGTTTACATAAATTATACCACGATAGTAGAATACATACGGAGGTGCAATCATGAAAGCAAGCACAGTTATTAAAACTATCATTAAATCATTTTTAATTATCCTTCTCGTACTCGTATTGATCGTGGGCGGTTATGTAGCATATGTATTCCTGTCATACGAGAGAATAGAGGATAACAAACAGCTAGACATCAAGAAGAGAGGCGAAGTCGAAAGCGAAGTTAAACTTGACACGTCTTATTCGATAATGACATACAATATCGGGTTTGGTGCATATACAAGTGATTACAGTTTCTTTATGGACGGCGGTGAATCATCCTGGGCTAAGTCTGAACCAGACCTCATCGAGAACGTTCTCGGAATCGGAACAGACATCAACAGCGTCCATCCTGATTTTATTGTTCTTCAGGAAGTCGATCTCGACGGAACAAGAACTTATCACTATGACGAAGTAGAATCTTTGGAGATGAACATGGCTTACGGCAATTACGTGTTCTCTCAGAACTTTGATTCTCCATTCCTTTTCTATCCGATCACAGAACCACATGGTGCTAACAAATCAGGTCTTCTCACAGGAAGCTCATTCCAGTTTACAAGCTCACTCAGAAGAAGCCTTCCAGTTTCTACATCACTTAAGAAGATCGTTGATCTTGACCGTTGCTATTCCATAACAAGAGTACCTGTCGAAAACGGTAAGGAACTTTGCGTTATTGATGTTCACCTTTCTGCATATGGAAGTGACGCATCAGTTCGTGAAGGTCAGCTCTCTATGCTCATGGGTGATATCAAGAAAGAAGTTGATAATGGAAACTACGTAATCTGCGGTGGTGACTTTAACCACAATCTCCGCGGTGCTAATGAAGGAACAGTACCTGATTGGGCACAGCCTTTCCCTAAGGAGAAGCTTCCTGACGGAACTCATCTCGGATTTGAAGTATGTGACGACGTAAATATCGATCACAATACATGCAGGAATTCTGATATCGCATGGGATCCTAACAAGACATTCACTGTTCTTGCTGACGGCTTCATCGTTTCAGACAACATCAGAGTAGACAAGTATGAATCTCTTGACTGGGATTTCCAGAGATCAGATCATGATCCTGTATACATGGAGTTCACTCTTCTCGATAACGAATAAAGGAATCATCTTTTTAAATGAATGACAGATCAGATTTCACACAGGGAAGCATAACCCGTAAACTCATCGGGTTTATGCTCCCTATACTTGCTGCGCTTATCCTTCAGTCAATGTACAGTGCGATCGACCTTCTTGTTGTCGGCCGTTTCGGATCAGCTGAAGGAATATCAGGTGTATCTACAGGCGCGAGCATCTTACAACTTTTTACATTTTCAGTAGTAGCACTTACGACAGGTGTAACTGTCGTCATGGGTCAATATCTTGGAACGAAAGAACCTCATAAGATCGGAAAGCTTCTCGGAAACGCGATCTTCTTCTTTATCATCCTTAGCATTATCCTTTCGATCGTTCTTATATTTCTTGCACGTCCGATCGCACTTTTGATGCAGGCTCCTGAAGAAGCATTAGACTCAACTGTTCTTTACATCAGGATATGCGGATTAGGATTCATTTTTGTTGTGTTCTACAACTTCATAAGCTGTATCTTCAGAGGACTTGGCAATTCGAAATTACCATTGCTCTTTGTCGGTATCGCTTGTGTTGTAAATATATTGGGAGATCTTATATTTGTAGCAGTACTTAAGCTTAATGTTGCAGGTGCTGCTCTTGCTACGATCTTTTCCCAGGCGATAAGTGTTATCATCGCATTCTTCGTAATAAGGAAACAGGATCTTCCTTTTAAGCTCTCTCGAAAAGACCTTGAATTTGGAACTGAAGTCTTTCACTTCCTTAAGATCGGTGCACCTCTTGCTTTGCAGGAGATACTTACCAACGTAACTTTCCTTGCGATATGCGCATTCGTTAACAGACTTGGACTTGAAGCATCATCCGGTTACGGAGTATCACAAAGGATCGTAGGATTTGTTATGTTGATCCCTGCTTCGATCATTCAAAGTATGTCTTCATTTGTTGCGCAGAATGTCGGTGCAGGAAACGAGAAGCGCGCGAAAAAAGCTATGGTCACAGGTATGATGATCGGTGTCATTATCGGTATCCCTGTTGCATTATGCACGTTCTTCTTCGGTGATAAAGTTGCATCGATATTTTCGAACGAACCAATGTATGTATTGCGTGCATTTGAATTCCTTAAAGGATTCTCTCCGGAAGCTATCATTACATCTATACTGTTTAGTTTCTACGGATACTTCAACGGACATTCCAGATCAACATTTGTTATGGTCCAGGGACTTATTCAATCATTCCTTATCCGTCTTCCTTTCTCATACATAATGAGTATAAGACCGAACGCGTCACTCACCTACATTGGTATGGCAGCTCCGCTTGCAACTTCGATAGGTATATTGATGTGTATCGTTTACTTTATCATCTGCAACAGATCTACAAAAAAGATAAAGAATCAGGCATAGAAAAACCGAGGATAATTCCTCGGTTCATCTATATCTTTTAAAAGCTTAACAAGGATTAGAAAAGATCAACAGCCTTACCTTCTGCATCGTAGATCTTCTTCTCACCAGCTACTACATAAACGTCACCGCCGAGCTTAGCTGCCTTCTTCTCGATAGCCTTGATATCGATCTGAGCGCCATCAAACTCGAAGATGATCTTGCCGAGCTTCTTAACAACTTTCTTAGCTGCCTTCTTAGCTGCTGGCTTCTTAGCTGC